>CALRKC020000010.1:0-14728 GCA_943367895.1 Erythrobacter sanguineus
GGTTTGTGAGATTGCCATTGGCCGAAAGGTCTATCGATGCAAGCGAAGTATTGCTGATGCTAACGTAAGTAAGGTTTGGGGCACCGCTCAGGTCAATGGAAGATATCGGTGAAGTGGCCAGGATATCGCTTACACTGACCACCAGGTTGTGCAGCGAAGGACAGTCCAGTATGTTCAGCGATTGTAATGCGGGGCTTGAAGTATACAGTGCGGACATCGAAGTACAACCCTGTGCATTTATTGTGGTAACCGTGCCAAGGCCGTCAGGAATGGAAACGTTGTCCAGAGCAGTACAACCTGAAATATCCAGCGTTATCAATGGGTTATTCTCAATCTGGCAGACAATGAGGTTTGTCATCCCTGAAAAGTCAAGCGCCGTAAGCTGGTTATTGTATAAGGTGCATTGTTCCAGGTTTGTATTTTCACCGAAAGTGACGGCTGTAATGGCATTGTGGTTTGAAAAAAGGTACTGTAACGCCTGGCAGTCACTTAAATCAAGTGCTGTAATTTGGTTTGAGCTGCAAACCAGGGTGGCGAGCGAAGTACAGCCATCCACGTTCAAAGTTTCCAGGTTGTTATTCTGGACCTGTAAGTCATTGAGATTGGTGCAGCCGGAGACGTCCAGTTGGTTCAGGGAGGTATTTACTATTGCAAAAACAGTAAGGCTGGTGCAGTTGCTTAAGTTCAGATCCGTAATGTTCAGATCATTTGTGAGGTTTAGGAAACCTGAATCCAAAGCGGAACATCCGGCTGCATTCAGGCTTGTAAGGTTGGGGTTATAACTGGCATCGAGCGCAATGAGGTTTGTCAATCCCGAAACATCAATTGCTGTCAACGGATTGTTGGCTGCAGCGATGCCCTCAAGGTTGTTGCAACCCGAGACGTTGAGTGATGTCAGTTGGTTTTCGTAACAATATAAGTTTACAAGCCCGGCAAGACCGCTTGCGTCGAGCGATGATAACGATGCATTACCTGTAGCCGACAGCGAAGTGATATTCGTGCATCCCTGTACGTTTAGTGAAGTCATCAAGGTATTTGAATTGCAATCCAGCTGCGTCAGGCCGGTCATGCCTGAAATGTCGGCTGTGGCAAGCATCGGATTAAGGGTGCATTGCAGTTTTAAAAGGTTGGGTATGGCTATCCCAAATGATGTGATACTGGTACCGTAAACGGTCAGCTCTTCAAGGTTCGTAAACGCTTCAAGCCCCTGCAAATCTGTAATCTGGTCTTCGCTGATCCAAAGCTTTATGATGGCAGCGGCTTCCGTTTCCTGAATTTCATTGTCATTATTTACATCAATCTTCGAAGCAATAAATGAAGAATTAATAGCGATATTATTCGAAAACGAAGCACTTAACAAGTATGCTTTAAACTGCGGATCAGGGATATTAACAACCTGTGCGGTCGCCATTCCAAAGCATAACAGCAGCAATAAGGGA
Organism: Erythrobacter sanguineus; assembly: GCA_943367895.1. GTDB lineage: Bacteria > Bacteroidota > Bacteroidia > Flavobacteriales > Flavobacteriaceae > Flavobacterium. Next base: position 1,440 of record CALRKC020000010.1, read on the forward strand.
AGCATTTTTTTCATGATTGATGATTTAGGATGTATTGGTTTCATAACAATTTTATTTTTAAAGGGAGCGTATCAGTTCCTGCAGTTTTTCTTTTTTACTCTGGGCTATCGGGATGTTTGAATTGTCCGACATGATTACATAGCCGCCGTCATTTTTAATGTAAGATTTAAGATAGGACAGGTTGATGAGGTGCGACTGGTGAATGCGTTCAAATCCGTGCTCTGTCAGCAGTTCCTCATATTCCTTCAGTGTTCTTGAAATCAGGATGGGTTTGTGGTTTTTGATGTAAAATTGGGTGTAATTGATTTTCGCCTCACAGCGGATGATATCAGCGACATCAAACAAATGGATGCCGTCACTGGTGGAAAGTGCGATCCGTTTGAAATTATCAACCTTCTTACGGATGTTTTCGAGCAATAAGTCAATATGCTCAAAGGAATTGTTTTTCCCTACAGCCTCCTTAATCTTGGCAATGGTGCGTTGCAATTCCTCAGGATCAACCGGCTTCAGTATAAAGTCCAGTGCACTGAACTTAAACGCCTTTACTGCATATTGCTCATGCGCCGTGATAAATATGATGTGGGCGTTTATCTTTCCATAAGCCTTCGCAAGATTCTCCAATATATCAAATCCAGTCCCATCGTTGAGATGTATGTCAAGGAAAATCACCTGTGGCCGCCATTTTTCAATGGCCGTAATTCCAGTTTTTACGCTTTCCGCCTCGCCAACAATACTGATGTCATCGGTGTAGCGTTCCAATAATGCCTTCAGTCCGGCACGTAAATGTTTGTCGTCGTCGATTAATACTGCTGTTATCATGTTTTATGCGATGTATTGTATGGGAAGCCTGAGCGTTACTTTTGTTCCCGTTTTATTATTTTCCCTGATATCACTGATGTCTATTTCTGCTGTTTTTAATGTAGCCGATTCCATAATTTCCAATCGCTTCCGCGTAATTTCCAATGCCATGGATTTGTGTGCCGTCATCGAATTTTCCTTCAGTAGTTTTGATTCCGATATCCCGATGCCATCATCCTCAATGGTACAGATCAACTGCCCGTTTTGCACATCAAAATTCACGGCAATATGTCCCTTGGTTTCTGTTGGTACCACACCGTGTAAAATAGCATTTTCAACAAAAGGCTGTATCAGCAGTGGAGGAAGTCCCATGTTAAACTCCACCCTTTCGCTGGATGCGATCGTAAAATCAAATTTATTATGGAACCGCAATTGCTCTAGTTCAAGGTAATTCTGCAGGCTTTCGATTTCTTTATCAATCGGGATCAGGGAACCTTTTGAATATTCAAGTGTAAGGCGCATCAGCTTTGAAAATTTTGATAGGTATTTCAATGCCGAATCTGTGCCATTCTGTACAATAAAGCTCGATATCGAACTCAGGCAATTGAACACAAAATGGGGATTCATCTGCAAGTGCAGTGCCTTCTGCTCATATTCGGCCACCTCTTTTTGCAGGGTCAGGCTTTTTTTGACCTGTCGCCTGTTGTGGATGACCAGAATTAGGCCGATTAACAACACTATACCGAGAATTGAAAAGATCGTCAACTGCGTCTGCCTCTTGCCTTCTTCAATGAGCAGGGCCTCTTTCTTTTTGTATTCGAAATTCATTTCGGCCAGCGCCAGCTTTTTGTTGTTTTCCTGATTGATGATGCTGTCCCGGGCGGCAATATAGTTTTTGTAGTGCTGAAGGGATGCCGACGGATTGTTGAGGTAACCATAAAGGTCACTGACCAGTTTTTCAGAGTGGTAGGTCTGATCCGGCACGCCGATTTCTTTCGCATAATCCAATGATTTTGTGGCGAAAACCATCGCTTCAGCATACTTTTTCTGATCCATATACAATACCCCCAGTTTGTATAATGACAATGCAGCCCCGAATTTGTTTTGCATTTCCTCATAGTGCCGCAGTGCATTACGGTAATGTCGTTCGGCCGCGGCGGAATTGTGCTGTTTATGATAATAATCGCCGAAGTAATTGTCCAACAAGGCAATGCCACGTTTGTTGTCGGTTCCCGAAAATGATTTTTCCGCCATTTTATAGTAAGCGAGCGCGTTTTCCGGCTGATCCAGCTCAAAATAAATCACCCCAATGTTGGTAAGCGTAACGGCCGTCGACGGATCCTTGATTTGCTGCTGTACTTTGAGTGCCTTTTTTAAATATTCCAGTGATTTGCGATAATTGAGCTGTGATTTATACACAATCCCGATGTTGTTGTATGCTTTGGCAATATTTGTTTTCTGCCCGATTTCAAGATAAATTTTCAGGGCCTTTCTGTAATTTTCAAGGGCGAGGTAATAATTGCTCCGCTCAGAATAAATGATGCCCATACTGGCATAAGCCCTGGCCAACCCATTTTTATAAGTTTTGTTTCCGGGATTATCAGAAACCAGCGGCCCGTAGGTATTTTGCGCTTTTTTGAAATCGTTCAGTGCGGCATCGTAATTCCCCTTGATGATGTTTGAATTTCCGGTATTGATGTACGCATTGGCCAGTCCGGCACCGAAATTTATTTTGGAGGCGAGCGCCACCGCTTTGCCGGCATAAAAGGCTGTAGAATCAGGATAACTGTCCTTGAACCGGTCAGCAATCTTGTTGAATACGTTGACCCGGGCAGTATCTGTTTTTACAATCCCGATGGCTGTCTTCAGGCTGTCGGTTTTGCGGTCCTGCGCCGTACAGCATGCGGTTATCAGGATTGCTATGGGGATGAGAAGGCTTTTCAAAATGATGGTGTTTGGTTATCGGAAGCAAATATAGCCGATGTTCCCCACCAAATATAGGCCGATTATTATTCATTGGATTCGGGTTATTATTCCGTTGATGCGATTTTTTTATACTTAAAAAAAATGCTATCGGTTGATGCAGGTAATGTTTTCAGACAGGTCGTAACGGGAAACGTAAGCCGTACCGCGATAAATTTTACTGACCTGGCAGTCGCAATTCCCATTGGAAAGAAATACTGAGATGACGGTTTTGTGGCTCAACTCCCACGTTTCGGTTTTTCGGGCAGTTTCCCTGAATCCCCGTTGCAGCAGCTTATCGGCGAGTTCCCAGGTCTCGTTGCTTTCCGAAGGTATTGCATTCGCCTGATAGGGATGGAGGCCGGGCAATTCTATAGTATTTTCCGAATTTTGCAGGGCGAAGTTAATGGCGCGATCCGCGAAATTGGCGTTGTATTCTGGTTTCGGATCGTTCTTACACGACACACACAGCAATAACATAAAAAGCGGTAAATATTTCATGTTTTGGCAGTTTATGAAAAAGACCTTTCACTGGAAAGGTCTTGTAATAACTTGAAAACGAATATTTTATTATGATTGGCTTTCGACGTAACGTTTGAAGCTGTCCATTATCGCCTGCCAGCCGGCCTGTTGCATTTCAATCGGGTTCATTTCTTCTGCTTCAAATACTTCGGTAATAACAGTGCTACCACTATTGCCCTCAAAGCTAATCCCGACCTTTCTGCCGTCTGCCATCGTATAGGCGATGAAGCGGTGTTCCTCAACCATTGTATATGTCCCTTCAAAATCAAACGACATGCTCCCGTCTTTAGCCGCCATTGTGGAGCTGAAGTTTCCGCCAACACGAAGATCGTTTGTTGCTTTTGGCGTATGCCATTCGGGCGAAGCCGAACACCATTCGATAATGTCTTCCGGATTGTTCCAGCTTTGCCATACCTTTTCGATTGGCGCATTGACGGTTGCTTTAACTGTAAGCTGTGTTCTCTCTGATTTTTCCATCTTAAATTAATTATGAATTTCAAATTATGAATTATGAATTGCCGTTGAATGCATCCTGAAGTGTTTTAAGATCCAGTTTGACCATGGTCATCATGGCCTGAAACGCGCGGTTTTTGCCCGCTTCGTTTGCTGAAGTGTACATTTCAGAAATCTGTACCGGCGTAATCTGCCATGACAGTCCATATTTGTCTTTAAGCCAGCCACAGGCCGATGAGGTACCGCCTTCAATAAGCGCGTCCCAATAATAATCTATTTCTTCCTGGGTTTCACAATTGACGGTGAACGAAATCGCTTCCGTAAATTTGAAATGAGGGCCACCGTTCAATGCGGTAAACGACTGCCCATTGAGCTCAAATTCCACTGTCATTACGCTGCCTTCCGGGGCAGGGCCTCCCGGCGGATACCGTGAAACGGATTTGATTTTCGAGTTTTTGAAAACGCCGGTGTAAAATTTTGCCGCTTCTTCGGCATTTTGATCAAACCATAAAAAAGGTGTAATCTGGTTTCCTGTTGTTGTCATTTTTTAGGTCTTTAAGATTTTTCAATTCAATAAAGCAAATTTAGTTGAGCAAATAAGCAGTGGTAAGGTGCGAAAGCGACATTAAAGGGTTGAAATTCGACAACGGGGGTAAAATGTCAAATTTCAAATTTCAAATTTCAAATTCCAAATTTCAAATTTCAAATTCCAAATTCCAGATTCCAGATTTCAAATCTCAAATTCCAAAAGGGTGTTTACGGCAATACGTATGGACCGAGACAATCCATCCAAAGCATAAACCCCGTAACGCCACCGGTGATTCCCGCAGTAATGAAAGTAAGTCGGTGCTTTTTCGGGATCATAACAAAAACGACATAAGTCAGGATTACGCCTCCCAATATTCCCGTGATGATGCTGACTGTCCCGGACGGAATTTTGAGGTACAGGGAAATTACACGTTCATCACCCCCAAACCACCTGCCATGCCCATCCAATATCCTGTCCAAAACAGAAAGCGATACATTGCACGGCTGCCTTATCCAGAAAAAAGCGAGGAATACGGCAGTCCAGTCCCATATATTAAATAGTAAAGGATATTTTTTTCTTCTGTATAATAAGATCATAAAACCAATTGTCCCGGTGAGCATAGTCTGCAGGGGGCCGCCGAGCCTTATCAGGAAAGTATGCCGATGCAATGTCCTGCGTTTTGCCTCAAATGCTTGCCGTCCCGGAAACGGTTCCTTATTGCACATTTTTTCTGAATGCCCTGCAGCAAGCGCCCTCAGCTCTTCCAACGCAGGTTTTTTGTTCCAATGCATGCTGCCATAGGAAAGCCTGGTTTCATACCCAAAATATTTGGCGACAGCAACGTGCCCCGCTTCGTGCGAAAGTGTACCGATTACCGTGCATCCAATAAAAGCGAGAAATACATACAGGAATAATCGTGGCCGGATTCGGAAATGTTTCATCAGCTAAAAATAACAAATAATTGAAAGTCCTGCACCCCCGTACCGTGAACCCTGCACCCGGAAATCTTAAAACAATTCTAATTTTTCAAACACGGATTTTAAAATTAATGATTTAGACTATCTTTGCCATCCCAAAAAGCGGGAATTTTATATGAAATTTGATTTATTACAGAAAGATCCCCAGTCCAAAGCCCGCGCCGGCAGTATTACCACCGATCACGGCGTAATTGAAACCCCGATTTTTATGCCGGTAGGCACTGTGGCTTCCGTAAAGGGGGTTCACCAGCGGGAACTTAAGGACGATATCAATCCGGACATCATTCTTGGAAATACCTACCACCTTTACCTTCGGCCCCAAACGGAAATTCTTGAGAAAGCGGGCGGATTGCACAAATTCATGAACTGGGACCGCAACATCCTTACCGATTCCGGAGGGTATCAGGTGTATTCGCTGTCGGCCAACCGGAAAATCAAGGAAGAAGGGGTAAAATTCAAATCGCATATCGATGGATCGTACCATTATTTTACGCCGGAGAATGTCATGGAAATCCAGCGCACCATTGGTGCCGATATCATCATGGCGTTTGACGAATGTACACCGTATCCCTGCGACTACCGCTACGCGCAGCGGTCAATGCACATGACACACCGCTGGCTGGACCGCTGTATTTCCCATCTGGATAAACTGCCGTTCAAGTATGGTTATGAGCAAACGTTTTTCCCAATTGTACAGGGAAGTACTTATAAGGATTTACGCCGACAGTCGGCAGAATATATCGCCAATTCAGGTCAGCAGGGCAATGCCATCGGAGGATTATCGGTAGGCGAGCCGGCGGAGGAAATGTATGCGATGACGGAAGTCGTCTGTGAGATTCTCCCCGAAGACAAGCCACGATACCTGATGGGCGTTGGTACACCGATAAACATCCTTGAGAATATCGCTTTGGGAATTGACATGTTTGATTGTGTCATGCCAACCAGAAACGCAAGAAATGGGATGCTTTTTACCGCTAACGGTACCATCAACATCAAGAATAAGAAATGGGAAGCCGATTTCTCCCCTCTGGACGAAATGGGGCATACTTTTGTCGATATTGAGTATACCAAAGCCTATCTGCGCCACCTGTTTGCCGCCAATGAATACCTCGGAAAACAGATTGCAACAATCCACAATCTTGGGTTTTATATGTGGTTGGTTCGTGAAGCAAGAAAACATATCTTAGCGGGAGATTTCCGCGAATGGAAAGAGAAGATGGTGAAACAGATGGACCAAAGATTATAGTTGCAGCCTCCAGGGTACAAGGTGCAGGGTTTTTCCGCACTGAATTGGACCCTGAACCCTCAACCCGGAACCTATGAGCATAATAGACAAATACATCCTCAAACGCTACCTCGCCACATTTACGGTGATGCTGCTGATGTTTATTCCCATCGGGATTGTCATTGACGTGTCCGAAAAGGTCAACAGGATGCTTCAGAACAAGGTCGCTTTTAGTGCCGTTGCAAAATATTATCTTGATTTTACCATCTATTTTGCCAATCTGCTGTTCCCGATTTTCCTTTTCCTGTCGGTCATCTGGTTTACATCAAAATTGGCAAACAATACTGAGATTATCGCGATTTTAAGCTCCGGGATCTCGTTTAACCGCTTTTTAAGGCCCTACATCCTTGGGGCTTCCATGGTATCTGTATTTTCACTGCTTATGGGTTTTTACCTGGTCCCGTCAGCGAGTGAGGGTTTTAATAACTTCAGGTATACGTATTTGCGGGGTAACGGCCGGAACGAAATGCGGAAAACTACAGACGTGTTCCGGCAGATCAACGACAATGAATACATCTACGTACAGAACTTCAATCAGCAATCCGGAGTGGCTTTTAAGTTTTCCTTATCCAAATTCAAGGGCGAAAAGCTGCTTTTTAAGATTGATGCAGACAGGATCAGGTACAATTCCAGAAAGAAAAACTTCACTATGTTCCATTACCGTAAAAGGACCGTGGGAGCACTGAATGACAAATTAGAAAAAGCGGAGAAAAAAGATACCGTTTTCAACTTTGATCTGGAAGATTTAACGCCGACGGTCTATGTTGCGGAAACACTCAGCTTCGGAGAGCTCAATAAATTCATTGACCGTGAAAGAAAGCGTGGGTCTTCCAATATCAACACCTATCTTGTAGTATTGTATAAAAAATACAGCATTCCGGTTTCTGCCTTTATCCTCACGATTATCGCGGTAGCGGTTTCGTCGATGAAACGGCGCGGCGGAATGGGGATGAACCTTGCCATCGGAATCGCGTTGGCATTTATCTATATTTTCTTCGATAAAATCTTTGGTGTGCTGGCTGAAAAGTCGAGCCTGCCACCGCTCATAGCGGTTTGGATCCCGAATTTCGTCTTTGGTATACTTGCCATTTACCTGCTCCGGAATGCCAAGCGCTAAAGTCAAAGCCTACCTGAACCTGCACCTCATTGTCTTCATTTGGGGATTTACCGCTGTGCTCGGGGCACTCATCACCGTAAAGGATGCCGCATTGGTCTGGTACCGTATGCTTAGCGCCGGGATATTCCTCCTGATATACCTGCTGTTTACCGGAAGGAAAATTTTACTTCCATTTAAAGCAGCGTCCGGACTTGTTTTCGTCGGACTACTGATTGCCATACACTGGGTATTTTTCTTTCGGGCGATTAATATTTCGAATGTTTCCATTACGCTTGCCATGTTTTCGGCGGGTGCCTTCCTGGCATCGGTGCTCGAACCGGTGTTTTATAAACGGAAAATGCTGTGGTATGAAGTACTGTTCGGACTGATCATCATCGCCGGGCTCTTCATGATCATGAATGTGGAAGTGCATTATATCGACGGAGCCCTGTGTGCCTTGTTTTCGGTATTTGTAGGTGTGGTTTTTACGCTCTTCAATGGCAAGCTGATCCAGAAGCATGACCCGGCCGTCATTACCGTTTATGAGTTTTTTTCCGGGGCATTCTTCGTATCGCTTTACCTGTTGTATGAGGGCGCCTTTACGCCGGCATTCTTCGAGGTGTCGCTGAATGACTGGATTTTAATCATGATATTGTCCTCGGTTTGTACGGCCTATGCGTTTACCGCCTCTGTAAACGTGATGAAAAAACTGACGCCGTACACCGTTATGCTGACCACCAACCTCGAACCGGTTTACGGTATTCTGCTGGCCTATTTTATTATCGGGCAGGGAGAACGTATGAGCCTCTCGTTTTATGTCGGCGCTACTGTCATTATCATTACGGTGATACTCAATGGCGTGATCAAGAGCCGGAGCAGGAAGACAGTGTAGTTTATTGCCGGCATTTAGCATATTTTTAGTTGATTTTTTGTAGCATTTTCCCGCTGTCCGCTGTATCTTTTTTGCCAGGGCCGTTTCATCGTCAATTTGCGGAAGAGATCCGGCAAAAAAGGATGCCGCTTCCATCGGGGCTGGCGACGGTGACTGATTGACGGTGCTGCGTCAAATTACGCGGGACTGCGCCAGGGATGGAAGCGGCATCCTTTTTTCCTGACCGGTTTATGAATTGACTTTGGCCGTTCCGGAAAAAAGATACAGCGGACAGCCCGACCGAAGGGCGCGCCCGAATGTTCAAAACTTAACACAAAAAATTGCTTTCCCACGCCATTTTAAATTTTATCTTTGTAGTTCGAACTTTAATTAAATCGCACAGATCCTATGGAATATTTAGATTTTGAGCTTCCTATAAAAGAGTTGGAGGACCAGTTGGACAAATGCCAGGTTATCGGACAGGAATCCGATATCGATGTCACCAATACCTGCAAGCAAATCGAGAAAAAGCTGGAAGAGACCAAAAAGAAAATATATAAAAACCTCACCGCCTGGCAACGTGTGCAGCTTTCAAGGCACCCGAACCGCCCGTATACCATGGATCATGTGCACGCACTTTGCGGCGATTCCTGGCTCGAACTTTTCGGGGACCGGAACTTTAAGGATGACAAGGCCATGATTGGCGGATTGGGCAAAATAGGGGGGCAGTCGTTTATGATTGTCGGGCAACAAAAAGGATACAATACCAAGACAAGACAGTACCGGAATTTTGGTATGGCCAATCCGGAAGGATACCGAAAAGCGTTGAGGCTGATGAAAATGGCAGAGAAATTCGGGATTCCAGTGGTGACTTTTATCGATACTCCGGGAGCCTATCCGGGATTGGAAGCTGAAGAACGCGGACAGGGAGAGGCCATCGCAAGGAACATCTTCGAGATGATCCGACTGAAAACTCCGATTATCGCTGTAATTGTCGGCGAAGGCGCTTCAGGAGGCGCACTTGGCATTGGGGTAGGAGACAGGGTACTGATGATGGAAAATACGTGGTACTCGGTAATATCTCCGGAATCCTGCTCGTCCATCCTCTGGAAAAGCTGGGATTATAAGGAACAGGCGGCAGAAGCACTGAAACTGACGTCCACCGATATGAAAAAACAGAACCTTGTTGATGAGGTGATACCGGAACCATTAGGCGGAGCCCATTATGACCGGATCACAGCCTCAAAAACAGTTGAGGAATACATCATCAAGGCATTTAATGAGCTCAAGGATTTATCAACAGCCGATTTGGTTTCAAAACGGATGGATAAGTACAGCAAGATGGGCGAGTATAAAGAATAGGGCTTAGCACACAAGTCTTTTAAAAAATCCAAAGCCCGGTGTTTTGGATTTTTTTTTGATATGAACAATTTAAAAAAGTTATACCAAGTTATTAACTGAGTTAGGTTTACAACTGTAAAAATACGGGCTTAACTTTTTGGTTACATTCGCAACATGGAAAATCTCAGAAACATTAGTCCGATCAAAGTTGACAAAACAACCCTGATCAATCTCGAAAAAGGCAAGCTGCCTCCCCAGGCCATTGACCTTGAGGAAGCTGTGCTTGGTGCCATGATGATTGACAAGAAAGGGGTTGATGAAGTAATCGACATCTTACAGCCTGATGCTTTTTACAAAGAAGCACACAGGCACATTTTTGAAGCGATTGTGCAGCTTTTTACCGACACACAGCCTATTGACCTGCTGACGGTATCGGCACAGCTTAAGAAGAATGCCAAACTCGATTTGTCCGGCGGGGATTTCTACCTGATCCAGCTTACGCAGAAAATATCCTCCTCGGCGCATATTGAATTCCACTCCAGGATCATCCTGCAAAAATTCATCCAGCGCAGCCTGATCAAGATTTCATCGGAAATCATTGAAGAGTCTTATGACGAAACCACCGACGTTTTTGATTTGCTTGACAAGGCCGAATCGCGTTTATACGAAGTAACCCAGGGCAACATCAAAAGAAGCTCTGAAACCGCACAAAGCCTCGTGATCCAGGCCAAAAAAAGGATTGAGGAAATCGCCGGGAAAGAAGGACTCAGCGGTATCGCGACGGGTTTTGAAAAGCTCGACAAAGTCACTTCAGGATGGCAGCCAAGCGACTTAATCATCATCGCCGCCAGGCCGGGTATGGGTAAGACGGCTTTCGTACTGTCGATGGCGAGGAATATCGCGATTGATTTTGGTCATCCCGTTGCGCTGTTCTCGCTGGAGATGTCCTCAGTACAGCTGATAACGCGTCTGATTTCATCGGAAACCGGACTTTCTTCTGAAAAGTTAAGAACGGGTAAACTTGAAAAACACGAATGGGAACAGTTGACCACCAAGGTCAAAAACCTCGAGAAAGCACCGCTGTATATTGATGATACCCCATCGCTTTCGATTTTTGACTTAAGGGCCAAAGCCAGGAGGCTTTCCTCCCAGCACGGCATTAAAATGATCATCGTGGATTACCTCCAGTTGATGACTGCCGGAGGAAACGGCAAGGGAGGCGGAAACCGTGAGCAGGAGATTTCAACCATTTCGAGAAACCTTAAAGCCTTGGCAAAAGAACTTGGCGTGCCCGTAATCGCCCTGTCCCAGTTGTCGCGTGCCGTTGAAACCCGTGGCTCGAGTAAAAGGCCTTTACTTTCAGATCTTAGGGAATCCGGTGCAATCGAGCAGGACGCGGATATCGTGTCATTCATTTACCGTCCGGAATATTATAAGATTGACGAATGGGATGATGACGAGCACAGTCCGACAGAAGGGCAGGCAGAGTTCATTATTGCCAAGCACCGTAACGGTAGTCTGGAAAACATCCGACTGAAATTTATCGGTAACCTGGGTAAATTTGATAACCTTGAGGATTATGGCGGAAGCTATGATGATCTGCCGTCGAAGATGAACCATGAGGACAATCCGTTTACGGTGAAGCATTTGCCGTCACCGAATGAGGCTTTTGGCAGCAGCGCCAATAACGATGATGACAGCGATGTGCCGTTTTGATAAGGCAGTGAAATAACAATTCAAAAACTCCCGTGAACACGGGAGTTTTTTTGTAACGGCTGTATTGCTGTTGGCGTAACAAACAAAAAAAGCCTCCCGAAGGAAGCTTTTTTTGCAGTAAGATGTGTTATTAATTAATAGACTGCTTTTTTGGTAACCGTTTTTTGGTCATCAGAGGTTATTTGAATAACCAGCACCTGCTGTGCTGCATGCAATTGATTTATTGCGAAAACAGAAGCATTGATTCCTTTTTGTTCTGATAAAAGTCGGCCACGGATGTCAAATACTTTCACAGCATCCATAGTGATGTTTCCGCTGTTGATGTTTAAGGTGCCGTTTTGTTTGTACACGACCACGCTATTGTTGTCGAAAACAGGATTCTCAGTTCCCAGTGGTGCATTTTGGAATACCACTTCAAAACGGTTTACGAAGTTGCCTGCAGCGGTTGCAAAGGCATAAGCGCCATTTTTGATGTTGTGGTAACTTCCGGTGAAATTATCTTTAATGAAAATGTCCTGATCGCCTGTAAACAATCCGTCAGCATGATCCAATGAGATGGTGTATGAACCTGCTGTTTCTGTCATGAAGCCCAACGCTACAACATCGGTATCAGCAAATGGTAAAGCCCTTCCCTGGATAACATAGGCCGTGTTGTCAATTACAGAATACAGTTTGGTACCATTATTCTCAATCAGTTTGCCGTCATATTTGGTGTCAACATTATTAGTCGCCTCAGGAACGTAACCGATAAGTGTTTGGTTCAACAGGGTATTGTCACCGGACAGGTTCAACCAGATGCGATTCTTTTCATTGGTTGCAGTCCTGAAGAACTGGTTAGCATTGTTTGCCACACGCATGCTGTTGTTGAACGTAACATTCGTTGAAGCGTTTGTTTGCACGACAAATCCCTGACCTACCTGAATCGTGCCATTTGGCGTAGCGCTCAAAGGCGATGTGTTGGAAGGTGAAGCAGCTCCTGTAGCATTATAGGTGGCGTAATTTGCACCTGAAGCAGCTGCCTGAGACACGTGTGCCCAGAAATAAAGCGTGTTGATTGACGTATTTTCATCCAGGAACAAATCAGCATCGATAGTTGATGGATAAGGATTACCGATCATGTTATAGCCCTGGTTGTTATTGGTTACTGCAATGGTTTTTGTACCGTTGTTTGGCACCCCGTTGAAGTTTCCGTTGAATACCGTTGCCGTGTTCGGGAAAGTATTCGGGGCACGGATCATGAAACCTTTCGCCACTTCGAAATCATTCGTTGCCGGATTTATCGAAGCGAAGTTGTTGGCGGTTTCATTCATGGTATAGAAACGATTTGTCAAAGTCTCATCAGAGAAATTAAGCAGATTCTGGCCCAATACCGGAGAAGACCAGTATACGTAATCCTGACGAACCATCGTGGCGTTGCGTTTTACAACGATTTTACCGGAATTGTTAACATCATTCACCTGAATTAGGTTTGCGTTGTTTTCAACCAGTACACCGCTGGTTACATTGTACTCATTTCCGCTTATGCCCTGGTCAACCACTGAATCAGTTGTGATGATTTCGTTTTGTACAGTAAGATTAGTTCCCGATGCAACTGTCAGTAAGGTATTGGGGTTTACAGTTACTGTATTGGCCTCAAAAGTACCTTCCGAAGCCGTATTGTAGTTGCCGGCAATCACTGCGTTGACAGCAGCTACAGGTCCGGTAATGTTGGACCATTGTGCTCCATCCCAGGTAACGGT
>CALRKC020000011.1:0-14466 GCA_943367895.1 Erythrobacter sanguineus
TGCTTCCTTTGACATTCCAGAACCAAGCCCTTACCTATACTTTTACCGGTTTTGGTGGTGCTAATACGACCGTTGAAAACAACCCTGCCCCTGCAGGAATCAACACCAGTACCAGGGTTGCGAAGCTTGTTAAAAACAGCGGTTCTGAAGTATGGGCAGGATCATTCATCAACCTGCAGCAACCTATCGACTTCTCCAGCCTGCACAAAATCAAGATGAAAGTATGGTCTCCTCAGTCGGGTATCGTTGTAAAGCTGAAACTGGAGAATTTTGCGAATGCCAATATCAATACCGAGCTTGATGCAACTACTACGACTTCGAATGGCTGGGAAGAACTCACTTATGATTTTGCAGGCGTAAACAATGCCAACGCCTATCAGCGGGTAGTTGTGTTCTTTGCCTTTGGAACGGCGGGCACCGGTGCGAGCTACTATTTTGACGATATACAATTATCAAATTAACTATGAAAATGAAAAACTTATTTAGAAAAACAGCGGTCCTGCTAGCGGCTGTATGTGCTTTTACAGCATGCCAGGAGGACGACCACACTTTTGGCGAGATCAACACGCCTTCCAACCTGACGGTTGATGCGGAAATCGTTGGGCAGTCAACTGAAAACCCTGACGGTGACGGTAGCGGATTTGTAGATTTTACGGCAACCGCAGATAACGCCATCAGCTACAAATACATCTTCAGTGATGGTACTTCAGAGAATTCCCCAAGCGGAATCTACAGGAAAAGATTTACGCAGAACGGTCTGAACACTTACACCGTTACTGTGCTCGCCAGCGGAAAAGGCGGTGTGACAACCAGCACCACTTTTGATGTAACCCTGAAAAGTGATTTCAAAGATGATGAAGCCGTGCAGTTCCTTACCGGAGGCACCTCCAAAAAATGGTATTGGGCTGCGTCCGAAGTAGGCCACCTGGGTGTAGGTCCGAATAATGATGATGCAAACGCCAACTATTACGGAAATTACTATCAGGCGCAGCCGTTCGAAAAAGCTGGCTCCCCTGACAGTTCGTGCCTGTACGACAATGAGCTGACTTTCACATGGGATAACGGTATCTTAAAATATGAGCTGGACAATGGCGGAAGGACATTCTTTAATGCAGCGTTCTTAAGCGTTGGCGGTGGTGCAGGAAGTTCCGATTTATGCCTTGATTATAATGTAAGCGGTGTAAAGATCGTAAGTTTATCACCTTCCAATTCTGTCGTTGCGGCAAATATTAAAAGAGGAACCCAAATGACATTCTCTGATGGTGGTTTTATGGGATACTATATCCAGCAAAGTACTTATGAAATCATGTCAATTACCGAAAACCGTATGGTTGTGCGCGCTGTTATGGGTGGCAACGAAGCTTTGGCATGGTACCACACTTTTAGCACGCAACCTCCGGTACAGCCGGGCGATGAGAATTTCGACAATCTGGTTTTTGAAGATAACTTCGACGTAAATGGTGCTCCGGATGCTTCCAAATGGTCCTATGACCTCGGCGCCGGCGGATGGGGTAATAATGAGGTACAAAGCTATACCAACGCTGCCGGTAATGTGATCGTTGCCGACGGAAACCTCAAAATCACCCTTAAAAAAGAAGGCTCTTCTTACACCTCTGCAAGACTTAAATCTGAAAACAAATTTGAATTCAAATATGGAAAGATAGAGTTTCGTGCCAAATTACCGACCGGTGGCGGCACATGGCCTGCACTTTGGGCGTTGGGCCAAAATTACGCAACAAATACCTGGCCAGCCTGCGGAGAAATCGATGTGATGGAGCATGTAGGAAACAACCAGAATGTGATTCATGGTACGCTCCATTACCCGGGCGCCTCAGGTGGAAACGCAAACACCAACAGTACGACCGTCCCTAACGTGTCAACTGAGTTCCACGTGTATTCTGTGGTTTGGAGTGCGGCTTCCATCAAGTTTTATGTAGACGGCAACCTTTATCATTCATATGCAAACGTAGCGAGTTCGCCTTTCAACGCCGACTTCTTCCTGATCATGAACGTAGCCATGGGCGGAAATTTCGGCGGTGCGATCGATCCCGCTTTTGTACAATCGTCCATGGAAGTGGATTACGTAAGGGTCTACCAATAATCTTGAACAACATAAATACTGAGCATGAAGGCCGGTAACAATCGGCCTTCATTTTTTTTACCAACACAAACGATACAAATGAAAAAAAGGGTTTTACTGCTATCGCAGGCCGTTGCCATCATTTTAATATGGAGTTGCAGCACACAGAAGACAGCCACTTACGATCAGGCTCCCGCAAAAACGGCAAATATCGCCAAAACTACGGATATCGACAGAAAGGTTGACTCTGTCTTAAAACTGATGACCCTTGAGGAAAAAATCGGGCAGATGAACCAATACAATGGTTTTTGGGAAGTCACCGGTCCGGCCCCGAAAGATGGTGCTGCAGCACTCAAATACAAACATCTGAAAAAAGGATGGGTAGGCTCGATGCTGAATGTCATTGGAACAAAGGACATACGAGCGCTGCAAAAGATTGCCGTAGAGGAAACCCGCCTTCATATTCCGTTAATTTTTGGTTATGATGTGATTCATGGATATCAAACGTTAAGCCCTATCCCATTGGCAGAATCTGCAAGCTGGGACCTGGACGCCATCCAAAAATCTGCCGCAATTGCCGCTGAAGAAGCTGCCGCAGTAGGCCTGAACTGGACTTTCGCCCCTATGGTCGATATCACGCGTGATGCCCGTTGGGGCCGTGTGATGGAAGGCGCCGGCGAAGATCCTTTCCTGGGAAGTAAAATTGCCTATGCCAGGGTTAAGGGATTCCAGGGAGATAATTTTAAAGACGCCAAAACCATCATCGCCTGTACCAAGCACTTTGCCGCCTATGGCTTTGCCGAAGCTGGCCGCGATTATAATACCGTCGATATGGGCGATGCTACATTACATAATGTGGTGTTACCTCCGTTTAAAGCGACTGTTGATGCCGGTGTATACACTTTTATGAACTCGTTCAATGAAATCAACGGCATTCCATCAACCGGAAGCGCATTCCTGCAGCGTGATATCCTCAAAGGCGATTGGGGTTTCAAGGGTTTTGTAGTGTCTGACTGGGGTTCTATGGGTGAAATGATTGCCCATGGACAGGCTCAAAACGGGAAACATGCTGCTGAAATTGCAGCAAACGGTGGCTCGGATATGGACATGGAGTCTTCCGTTTATGTAGAGCACCTTGCCGATTTGGTGCGTGAGGGAAAGGTAAAAGAAAGCTATATCGATGATTCGGCAGCAAGGATATTAAGAGCAAAATTTGAATTGGGACTGTTTGATGATCCATACAGATTCTGCAACGAAGCCAATGAAAAAGCCACAGTCGGTAAAAAGGAATTCCAGGACGGTGTTTTGGACATGGCCAAAAAATCAATCGTTCTGCTTAAGAACCAGAATGAACTGCTTCCATTGAAGAAAAACGGACAAAAGATTGCGCTTATCGGCGCTTTGGCGAATGACAAAAGCAGCCCCCTGGGAAGCTGGCGTGCCAATGCAAAGGACGGTTCGGCAGTTTCAGTGCTGGAAGGCATGCAAAAATATACCGGAAACCAGCTCGTTTTTGAAAAAGGTGTTGATGTCGCGGTGGGTACGCCGGTTTTCGGCTCCGAAACCAAAATCAACATGACAGACAGAAGCGGGTTTGACAAAGCCATTGCAGCGGCAAAAGACGCTGATGTTGTCGTGATGGTCCTGGGAGAAATCGGATTCCAGACCGGTGAAGGCCGCAGCCGTGTCAACCTCGACCTACCCGGATTACAGCAGGAACTACTCGAAGCGGTTTACAAAGTCAACAAAAACATTGTTTTGGTCGTAAACAGTGGCCGCCCGTTGGTCCTGAATTGGGCTGATGCCAATATACCTGCAATAGTAGAAGCCTGGCAGTTGGGTACACAAAGTGGGAATGCGATTGCGCAGGTACTTTATGGTGATTACAATCCAAGCGGTAAACTGCCAATGTCGTTTCCAAGAAATGTTGGGCAGCTGCCGATTTACTACAACCACAAAGCGACCGGCAGGCCGAATGGCGGCGGGGAAAGCGTATTCTGGTCGCATTATGGTGACGAAAAAAATACGCCGCTTTACCCATTCGGATATGGACTAAGCTATTCAAAGTTTGAATATTCCAATTTAAAACTCAGCAGCAGCACCTTATCGTCAACTGATAAAATCACCGTGACAGTCGAGGTGAAAAATACCGGAAAAGTAGATGGAAAGGAAGTCGTACAAATGTACATACAAGACCTCTTCGGAAGTTCGACAAGACCGGTAAGGGAATTAAAAGGCTTTGAAATGGTTTCGATAAAAGCCGGAGAGACCAAAAAAGTCACTTTTGAAATTGATAAAAAACTCATCGAATACTATACAAGCAACAAACGCTGGGAAGCAGAGGCGGGCGATTTCAAAGTCTTCATCGGCGGCAGTTCTGATGCTACTTTACACGATGACTTTAAATATGTAGATTAGTATTATGAAAAAACTACTGATACTTTTAATAGCAAGCCATGTCGGCTTTGCACAGGAAACCAAACGAAAATTGGTCTGGGAAGAAAATTTCAGCGGTAAGGCCCTGAATGAAAAAAACTGGAATTTCGAACTCGGCGACGGCTGCCCGAACTGCGGCTGGGGCAATAACGAGCGGCAACTGTATACAAAGGAAAACCACCAGCTTACAGATGGGAAACTGGTGATCACCGCGAAAAAAGATGGCGAAAAATACTCGTCAACACGGATTACCACACAAGGCAAGAAAGAATTCCAATACGGACGAATTGAAGCCAGGGCGAAAGTTCCCGTCGGAAAGGGCATCTGGCCAGCTTTCTGGATGCTCGGCAGTAATATCAAATCTGTTGGCTGGCCAAAGTGCGGCGAGATTGATATCCTCGAATACATCGGCAGGGAACCTGATATGGTCTATACGACACTGCACACACAGGATACGCACGGTGAACATGCCAGCTCACAAAAAACGAAAATAGATACGGTTGAAGAAGGTTTTCACGTTTATGCCACGGAATGGGACGCAGAAAAGATAACCTTTTATGTGGATGATAAGCTCGTCTACACTTACCAGCCTGAAAATAAAACGGAAGGTAACTGGCCTTTTAACCAGCCATTTTATATCATCATCAATTGTGCCATTGGAGGAAACTTCGGCGGACCCGCAGTTGATGACAGCATTTTCCCGCAGGAATTCATCATTGATTATGTAAAGGTTTTTCAATAAAGTTAGTTAGATTTTTAAATGGAAAAGGCGCGGTGTATACTGTGCCTTTTCACTTTTACTGGTCATCGCGGTGGTTGGGGCGTGCCGGCGGCTGCAACATCTGCCATTTCAACGAACCAGCTACCAGCCGCCGTCGGGCTGTCCGCTATATCTTTTACCGTCTCCGCTGCGCTGCACCCGTAAAAGGATACCGCTTCCATCCCTCACGCAGCATCTCTTCAAAATGCAACATTCGTTAATCAGTATTCAGCCTTAAAAAATGTTGAATATTGAATGCTCAACAATGAATATGGAATATTAATGCGGTAATTTATCCTTCATCACACCATAAAGGAACGTACCCAGCAAGGCGCCAATTAAAATGACGACAACAGGAAAGAACCCTGCTCCGATCAAAATAAAAATCGGGCCGGGACAGGAACCAACAAGCGCCCATCCCAAACCAAACAGCAGTCCTCCTACCCAGTAACGAAAAGAGCCTTTCTCTTTGTCAGGAATAACGATTGGCGTACCTTTAATGTCGTTGAGTTTTTTCCTTTTGATTAATTGAATCCCTATAACACCTGTTACAATCGCAACCATAATGATCCCATACATATGAAACGATTCAAAACGAAACATTTCATAAATGCGGTACCAGGAAACCGCCTCAGACTTGGTCAGTACAATCCCGAACAGGATGCCGGTAAGAATATATTTTAGTGCTTTCATCTTTTAGAAAATTAAAGGGTATAACAACCAGACCATTATCAGTCCGCCAACAAAAAATCCGATAACAGCCTTTAGTGACTGCAACTGAAAGTTACTCATGCCCTGTATGGCATGCCCTGAGGTACAGCCGCCGGCATACCTTGAACCAAAACCAATCAGCACGCCCCCTATTAAAAGGATGGCGAGTACCTTCGGCGATTGGAACGCCTCATTTCCGAACATACTTTCCGGTGCGAGCTTCCCTTTAGGCTCCTCAAAACCCAGCGTCTGCAATTGTGCAATCGTTTTTGGGTTCAAATCGACATTAGAAGGATCACTCATGTAATGTACCGCAATATATCCGCCAATCATCGCACCGAGCACAACCAGCAGATTCCAGCGTTGCGATTTCCAATCGAACCTGAAGAAATCCACAAAGCGTCCGGCGCCGGCTATCGTACAAAGTGAACGCAGGTTAGACGACATCCCGAAAGTCTTCCCGAAGAAGATCAGTATCAGCATCACGACCCCAATCAGTAAGCCCGATACATACCAGGGCCAGGTTTGGTTGATGTATTCCATGTTTTAAGTTTTGGCAAATGTAGGGAAAAAGGTGCAGGGTGCAAAGGTACAAGGTGCAGGGTGCAGGGTGCAGGTCAAAGTTCAATACTGGTGGTCCAACATTCAACAGTAGTTTTATTTGAGGTCTGTCCGTTCAGGCGATTACGGATTGCGTTTGCCTCGTCAGTTTCTGCGCTTGTGTGGCAGCGTCCGAATAAAAAACAAATCTGCGAAAATACCCCGAGCCCTGAACCTTGTACCCTGAACCTTTTTCCTTATTTTTGAATCCGAAAAAATAACCTCATATGAAAAAATTCGCCATTGAGATCCGGTGGGCCATCCGGTACATTTTCGTGTATATCGCGTGGATCTTCCTTGAAAAGTACTCCGGTGCCTACGATGCCCATATTGACAACTATTTCCTGTTTTCGTTTGGTTTCTACATACTTGCTTTCCTGTTGTACCTGATGGCCATAAAGGAAAAAAAGACGTCTTAT
Organism: Erythrobacter sanguineus; assembly: GCA_943367895.1. GTDB lineage: Bacteria > Bacteroidota > Bacteroidia > Flavobacteriales > Flavobacteriaceae > Flavobacterium. Next base: position 7,007 of record CALRKC020000011.1, read on the forward strand.
TTCGGGAACAATATGGACTGGAAGCAAGGGACCATTTCGGGGATTTACATGACGGCTTTTATTGCGATACTGATGCCCTTTGCGCAAATTGTCATCCATAAGGCCATCGCAACCGAATTTTTCCCGAACATGATCAAACGCTCCCTGGCTTCAAAAAACGCCAATCCGGAAGCCATCAGGGATTATTTCAGCTTCCCTGATTATATCACCCATACCATCTTCCTGACACTTTCGATAGGCATGATATACGCTGCGGTGGCTTCCCGCGTTTTAAGGAATAGAAAACAAAACAATTAAATGATGAGATTAAGCACCGGAATAATAGTACTGGCAACCATTGGGTATGTAGTGGTCTCCTGCGTCAGCGCCAAAAGTACCATCAGGAATATTGACAATAATGCGCCCGATATGGTGCTGCAAAAGGACAACACCTTTCTGATAACCGAATACAGCAATGATCCCAAATACGGGTATGATAAGGATTATCCGATCAATATCTTTTATGCGGATATTAAAAACGATACCCTAAATCCGCCACGCTACCTGAACGCGCTGGCCGGACCCAAAGGCGAGAAACTCCGGTTTAAAAAACTCGAGGATTGCTGCCCCTACCCTACCAAGCGCAATGAACTGGGTGGTGTTGGTATGCTCCAGGTGTATGAGGTCATGTGGGACGGGCCGCAGAAATCATTGAAGCTCTATATCAACATATATGACAAAGGCGATGTGAAGGTGCCGGTTGGGTTGACGCTGAAGAAATAGTCCGGAAGTTTATCGTTCGGGGGATTGGAAGTGACTATAGTCTTCCCATCTTAAGAACTTCCGAACTCAAATTCATCAAAAATTCATAATTCATCATTATCTTTGCACCTCAAAAAAGCAACTCTGATGAATTTAAACAATATCCCTAAAATCAAACACATAGACAGTGGCAACTTCTTCCTTTTGGCCGGGCCCTGCGCCATCGAAGGAGAGGAAATGGCGATGCGTATCGCCGAAAGGCTTGTCACAATTACTGATGCGTTACAAATCCCTTATGTTTTCAAGGGCTCGTTCAAGAAAGCGAACCGTTCCCGTATTGACAGCTTTTCTGGCATTGGCGATGAAAAGGCGCTGAAGATCCTGCGCAAGGTTTCAGAGACATTTGATGTCCCGACCGTAACCGATATACACACCAATGAAGACGCGCCAATGGCTGCCGGGTATGTCGATGTGCTGCAAATTCCGGCTTTCCTTGTACGCCAGACCGACCTTGTTGTTGCCGCTGCGAATACGGGTAAAACGGTAAACCTCAAAAAAGGACAATTCATGAGTCCGGAAAGCATGAAACATGCCGTACAGAAAGTATTGGACTGCCATAACGAAAATGTGATGGTTACCGACCGTGGCACCATGTTCGGGTATCAGGACATGATTGTGGATTACCGCGGTATCCCAACCATGCGGCAATATGCAACAACTGTGTTGGATGTGACGCACTCCCTACAACAACCAAACCAGACAGCCGGGGTAACAGGCGGCCGCCCCGATATGATCGAGACCGTAGCCAAGGCCGGAATAGCCGTGGGCGTAGATGGTATCTTTATCGAAACGCATTTCGATCCGGCAAATGCCAAAAGTGACGGTGCAAACATGCTTCACCTTGATTATTTCGAGCCATTGATGCAAAAACTTGTCGCGATCCGCAAAACAATTAATTCCTTTTAATCCCAATTCTTTTTCCAATTACAATGCTCAAAAATGTTCTTGCCGCTACGGCAGCAATTATTGTTTCCCAATTTGCTTTTCCTCAGGCAAACAGTCTTTCAAATGAAGTTGTTACCGAAAAGTCAGACCGCCGGTTTACGGTCGACAGGTATACAGCCCATAATAAAGGTAAATTCTTTTTTTCCTGGGGCGGAAACCGTGAAAGTTACAGTAAATCCGATGTACGCTTCTGGGGCGATGGCTACGACTTTACCGTGCACGATATGGTCGCACATGACAAACCGAAAGGAATTCATCTGGATTATGTGAATCCGGCACGTATGACAATTCCGCAAACCAACCTGAGGTTCGGCTATTTTATCAATGACCATTACAGCATCTCACTCGGTGTTGACCACATGAAATACGTCATGACCCAGAACCAGTTTGCCAGGGTAAATGGTTTTATCAATCTGCCGGCATCAGAGGAAGGATCGATTTTTAATGGTGTCTATGACAATGCCAATACGGAAATGACAGATGAATTCCTGCAGTATGAGCATACAGACGGACTCAATTACGTCAACACCGAGTTTTCCCGTACCGACGATATTTCCTCATTCCTGAAAATATCAAATACCGATAAGGTACAGTTTAATGTTACGGAAGGAGTTGGCGCTGGATTTTTGTTCCCGAAAACCAATACGACACTGCTCGGCAGGGAACGTCATGATGCCTTCCATATCTCAGGGTATGGCGTTTCTGCCAAGGCAGGATTGAATATCACCTTCTTTAAGCATTTTTACATACAGGGAGAAATCAAGGGAGGTTACATTGATATGCATGATATCCGAACGACTAAAAGCGAGTCAGATCACGCTTCGCAGCACTTTTTCTTTTTCCAGAGGATATTTTGCCTCGGAGGGATTTTCAGGGTTTAGTGCCTGAACGCCTGAGTACAAAATTAAATAATATAGGATTAAACCAGCTTTCGGGCTGGTTTTTTTGTGAAACGTACTGATTTTGTTTCCCGCGCCGCCTGGTTACTACTGCGCGCCGGCTGGTTAATAATCCGCGCTGCCTGGTTAATAATGGGCGCTGCCTGGTTACTTCCGCGCGCCGCCTGGTTACTAATGCGCGCCACCTGGTTACTAATGCGCGCCGCCTGGTTACTTCCGCGCGCTGCCTGGTTACTACTGCGCGCCGCCTGGTTACCCTCACGCGCCACCTGGTTGGTTCTTTCCAGCGGAGACTGTCCGGGACTATTCAAAAAACTGCGTAAATTCCGGACAGGGTAACATCGATAGTAAGACTATGACTTCACTCTGGCTGCAAAAATTTCCGTTTTGTTACAAAAGTTATACTTTAAATATTTTTTTGTGATTTATAGATATTTCTATTGATTCAAGAAAAAAAATAGTAAGAATACCTCTTATCTTAGCGAAACATTAACAACATCTAACAAATTAATTTATGAGAAAAATTACCTTGCTATTGCTCTTTCTGCTTGCTACGGCAGCAACCGGGTACTCGCAGTGTTTTCAGCCTGACCAGTATCCCGGTGATACTGTAATCTCCAATAACATGGGGTTTTCGCAGCAAATTTCAACCTGTAATTACACGCTGGAGTATGCCCACATCTCCAATATTGCGGTTGGAAGCGATTATGTTTTTACCTGTACTTCTGAAAGTGCAGTGGAAAAGTACATTACCGTAACTGATACCGACAACAACGTGATTGCTATGGGCGATTCCCCGTTGACTGTCAATGCGATTACGGCCAACGAGATTAATGTGCATTATTCCAACGATGCAGCCTGTGCAGGAATAAACCAATGTCACGTTACTACGCTTCAAATTATCCTTACCTGCCCTGTTCCTTTAAATACGGCGGTATCGAATATTACAACAACTTCTGCCGACTTTACTTGGGAAGCAGGTGGTGTGGAAACGGCATGGGAAGTATTGGTCCTGCCTGCAGGTGCTGATGCTCCGGGTTCTTCTGATTCAGGTACCGCTGTAACAACAACGTCCTACACAGCAACGTCTCTAACCCCATCGGAAGCTTATGATTTTTATGTAAGGGCGAATTGCGGTTCTGAATTCAGCCCCTGGACATTGGCCCTCAATTTCAACATGGCCTGTAACCCAATCAGCAGCTTTAATGAAAACTTTGACGCCGGTGATACGGGTGGCTTATTGACGTGCTGGAATGCCGTTTTAAGAGGAGAAGGCCTTTCGCAATATGCTTATGTCCGTACTGTAAATTATGGAAATGTGCATTCCGCACCAAATTCAGTTGAATTATACAATTCAGACTCAACAGGCGATTACGATGTGATCCTCGTTTCACCAAATTTGTCAAACCTTGGTGCGGGAACACACCGCATGAAGTTCTATGCACGAGGGTTCTCCAACCTGCAGGTAGGTACTATTGACGGTTTTTCCGACACTGCCGTTTTTACATCGCTTGAGGATGTTTCGATAACCGAGGATGGCACGCAATATACTGTCGATTTTACATCTTACAGTGGTACTGACACTTATATTGGTATCCGACTGAATGCAACGGGTACTTATTCGAGCGCTTTCGTTGACGATATCCTTTGGGAGGTAAACCCAAGCTGCCCTGATGTTACCGAAATTGCGCTGACTGCAGTCGGTACCGATACGGCCTCTGTAAGCTGGGTAGCCGGCGGAACAGAGACGGCATGGGAAGTTGCCGTAGGTGAAGCTTCAGTAACCGATCCCACAACACTTACTGCATTAACTGCGAATGCTACAGACAAAGATGTTACGGGATTAACCGACAATACAGATTATAAAGTATGGGTACGCTCGGTTTGTGCCGGAAATGACTATGGTGCATGGATCGGCCCGATTACTTTTACAACTGCGTGTTTACCTGTTACCAATTTCTATGAAGATTTTGACAGTGTTGAAACTCCCGAGCTGCCTGGCTGTTGGACTGAAATCCTTAGGGGCCCAACTGTTTCAGAGTATGCGAGTATTAATACAATTGACTTTACTTCGGTGCATTCCGATCCGAATGCCGTTGAATTGTACAACTCCAGTTCCAACACCAGTGGTGATGACGACGTAATATTGGTGTCACCAAATTTATCCAATGTAGGCGCCGGAACACACCGTTTGAAATTCTATGCAAAAAACAACGGAAGCCTTCAGATCGGTACGATGGATATGAATACCAATGACGGTGTATTCAGCATTTTAGAGGAAGTTACCACTTCAGACCAGGCGACACAATATACCATTGATTTCAGTTCTTACAGTGGTACAGATACGTATGTTGCCATTCGTATGAACAACGCGAATACGTACACTACAGTGCTGCTTGACGATATCCTTTGGGAAGTAAACCCCAGCTGCCCTGATGTGACTGAAGTTACCGTTCCTACTGTCACTACAGATGGCGCGACAGTAACCTGGCTTGCAGGCGGGACTGAGACTTCCTGGAACGTCGCCGTAGGTCCGGCTTCAACTACTGATCCTGCTACACTTACACCAATAGTTTCAAATGTTGAAACTGCTGAAATAACAAACCTTAGCGACAATACAGAATACAAGGTATGGGTGAGGTCGGTATGTGCCGGCAATGACAATGGTGCCTGGATCGGACCTGTTCCTTTCAAAACAGCCTGTCTTCCTACTGCAAACTTCAGTGAGAATTTTGACACTACCGCTGTTGAAACACTGCCTGGCTGTTGGAGCGCGATCCTCAGAGGTCCTTCAATTTCAGAATATGCCGCTGTTGAAGTCGTGGATTTCCAGGAAGTCTATTCAACGCCAAATTCCGTACAGCTTTACAACTCTGATTCTGAGACGGCAGGTGCCGACGATGTAATGCTGGTATCCCCTAACCTTTCCACCTTGTCTTTAGGGACTTACAGGTTGAAGTTCTATGCAAAAAATGATGGAAGCCTTCAAATCGGAACGCTCGATTCCAATACCGATTCAGCTACTTTCAGTTTGATTGAAGAGGTCACAACAACCGAAGACGTTACTGAATACAAAATCGATTTTTCATCTTATACGGGAACTGACACTTATGTCGCCATCAGGTTGAATAACTCCAACATGTATTCTTCAGTATATCTGGACAATATCGTATGGGAAATTTCCCCAACCTGTCCTGACGTCACCGATATTGTGATTGATGGTACTACAACTAACAGCGCTGACATTTCATGGGTCGCTAACGGGCCTGAGACGCAATGGCAGACCGTTTATACGCTTGCCACTGAAAATGACCCAACAACCGGAACCCCGGTTTCTTCATCAAATCAGTCTGCTACCATATCAGGACTTACTCCGGCGACAATCTATAATGTTTGGGTAAGATCAGTATGTGCCGGTAATGACAATGGTGCGTGGATCGGACCTATTGAATTCGTTACAGCTTGTAACTCCGAGCCTTTATCAGCTCTGGAGACACAGGATTTTGAAAGTACTGAAGACGGTTCATTGCCAATTTGCTGGTCAGAGGAACTGGTAAGCGGTCAAAACAGGTGGGAAGTATTTACGCCTGGTGATTTCGGTGATATCACTACAACGCATTCAGGGGATAAGATTGTATTCAAGAACTACCAAAACTCTGATGCCATACTGTACTCATTGCCGATTGATTTTACAACAAATACATCAACCGCAACAATCGATATGTGGCTTCACAGACATGCTTCGGCAAATGCAGCTGACAAATACATGGTATATGTAAACACTGCCCCTACAGTTGATGGTGCAGAAATGGTTTACGAGCAATTTTCGGTTACCACAGCCGAGCCTTCAGTAGATGCTACAGGTTTTTACAATTACCAAATTGAAATTCCTGCTATGTTCAATGGCCAACCTGCAGTATACATTATTGTTGAAGGGCTTACTGAAAATGGCTTCTCTTCTTATGCATTAGGAATTGATGACTTCACTGTAAGCTTTGATCAATTATCAACTCCCGGGCTTGAAAATGACAAATTCAGTTATTTTCCAAACCCTGTTAAGGATGTGCTGACACTGACCAATACGAAGAACATTACTTCAGTGGCGGTGTACAACATGATTGGACAGCAATTGATCGTTAAGAATGACAACAGTACAACTTCAAAAGTGGATATGTCGGCATTGCCAAACGGCAGCTATGTAGTCAAAGTGACGGCAGACGGCATGACCAAAACAGTGAAAGTACTGAAAAAATAAGTTTTAGATTTTAGATTGAAGAAGCCCCCGGTCGTTATGGTCGGGGGCTTTTTTTATTACACTGAGGAGGAAAAAAAATAAAGACCGCTGTGCTTTAAGAAAAAGGATGTTTGAACTTCTTTCAGCAAAGCGATCTTGATTTTTTTAGCAATGTGGTCTTTCCGCTAATCTATTCCATACTGGTCAACCAAATACATCAAAGAAGCCATTGCCGCCGCGCCAAGTTCCAGTTCGCGTTTATTTACGGCATCAAACTTATCATTTGCTGCATGATGGTAATCGAAATAACGCTGGGTGTCGGGTTTCAATCCCACTTTTACAATCTTATCGGATTTTAACGGCTCAATATCCGAGCCTCCGTGCCCTTTGATGAATAAGTGCAATTGATAAGGTTCAAACAGCGGTTTCCAGCTTTGTATCTTTTTCAGGTTTGCATCATCAGCATCGATCGTAAATCCGCGTGGCGTAAATCCGCCTGAATCACTTTCCAGAGCGAAAATATGATTCTCTTTATTTTGCTGTGCCTGTTCATTGTATTTGTCACCACCTTTAACCCCATT
>CALRKC020000012.1:0-13861 GCA_943367895.1 Erythrobacter sanguineus
AAGAAAAAAGAGAAAAAGAAAGCCATCATTCTTCGGCAGCGGTTTTCAAAAAAGCAAGTTTTTCAAAAAAATACTACCCGGCTGCGGAGGAGAAATCGTCAGGATTTAAATAATTCCCATGCGGAAAACATTGTTTCAGGCAAAGAGAAATGAAGGGTGGAGATTTTTTTTGAAACCGAAGGCCTGAACTTGCTTTTTTGAAAAGCGTTGCTGACCTTTTCTTTCTTTTTGTCATTTTTATTTTAAAAGTGGTAGCACAAAAGTTTCTTTCGGAGGAAAGCGGGGAAAAAGCGACTTACAAAAAGGTTTTGGGTCGGATGTTGGGGAAAGGGTGCGGTTTTTTGTTGCTCCCTGGGCAAACGATTATTATGGGCAACAAAAAACCGCACTCTTTACCGTCGTGGTCAAGGCAATGGGTGCTGTGATAGTTGTTAGAAAACGAAAAGTGAATTTTAGAAGAATGTTTATATGGAACCGACAGCACTTATTGCCTTTTAGATCGTTCCCAAAACCTTTTTTTATTTCCTATAAAAGGGGTGGCGGGCACGGAAAACGTTATGCGGGTGACGGGTGTTCCGGTTATCGACTTGCCGGGGTCATTAACGCTTAAAAAAAGGTCTTTAACAATATGCCAAAGCAAAGGGTGCCTGTGTGAAAGCCGACATATTAAGTTCCAAATATTGCCCTTGTCGCAGGCTGTTTTTTTCAGACTGTGGCTGGGCAATATTGAAAAAGTTGGTTCCCGGCATTTACACAGGCACTCTTTGCCTCGCTACTAAGGCAAGAGGTGCTGTAGGATTGTGGAAGGAACGAGAGTGTTCGCTGGTTTGCAGGGATTATGTTGGAATAACTATACAGCACTTCTTGACTTTTAGAACGTTCCTAAAACCTTTTTTTAAAACCGCTGATGGGTGGTGGGGCTTGCGGACTAACCGTAAGTTGCTAAAAACAAAAACGTCCTGCGAAAGGATTTAATTTCAATTTAATATAAACGTTGTTACGGAGACTATGGACGGCGCGAAGGGCGGTGTTTTGTATTGCGGATGGCGGCGGGAGCGATACAAAATGTTGCCCTGGAGCGCCGGCCTGCGTTCCGGGGACACGGATGTTTGTGCTGTTTTACATAGTGTTATTATAGGCGCTGACAAATCTTCCGCTGAAAAACCAATTTTCAATAGCGCCTATAATGCCACATTATGTAACACAGCTGTGGGAAATTTTAAGGAGCGGCGTAAGATGCTGAATTAGAATGTGAAACGTAAATGCCGCGACTGGTTCCTGGCACAAGTCGGCTGCGGAGTTCCGGAGCAGGCGTACGGCTTTTTGTTTCAAAAATAAAAATGCTTATTGGAGCATTGCGAATTGATTGGTTCAGGTTAGAAAGTGTGCTCCCGTAATGATCAATGTGCTTTTTTATTTTTGACACAAAAAGTGTGACAGAAAAAAAATTTCTTTGAATGTTCAGGTGGCTTTTCCTTATAGCTGGCTAAAGAAACCTAAAATATCTTTACAAAACTTAATCCGAAAGTTTTACCATCATAAGAAGGTGCCATCATGCTAACTGATTTTTTCTTTTTGTCTCCAAAGAGTGTACGATTGATGTATGGATTCATCCAATAAGCAATCTTGGTACTCAAAATCCCGATTCCGGCACCGGCAGCAACATCCGTCAGCCAGTGGCGGTTGTTATACATCCTGAAGATACCCGTCCCGGTTGCTGCTGCATAACCCGCAACGCCATACCAAATTGATTTGTCTTTGTATTCCTGCCATAGGAATTCGGCACCAGCGAACGCAGTTGCTGTATGTCCTGAAGGAAAAGAGTTATTGGAACTTCCATCGGGTCTTTCGATTTTGGTGATTGATTTCAGGCTTAGTACTGAAGCTGACATTATCAAGTAAGAAGTTGCAAGGATTACCGAACGGTCGCGAAGGCTGTGTTTTGCTTTTACACCAAAAACATCTAAAGCAAAGACAGATACCGCCGGAGCATACTGGGAAAAGTCATCAATCGTAATCTTTTCATCAATGTCTTCTGTTACTTCGTCCCGAATTTGCGTATTAAAAAGCTTTAACTGGTCGCTTTCTATACCGATAACACCATAACCGATAAGCGCGGCTGGAATAATCACTTTTTTAAAGTGAAATGTTTTTACGGAATCAGCTTGCAGGGAATCGTTTTCGGTTATTTCCTGAGCCATTGCTGAAAGGGAAATACAAACGCATAGTAAACCAACAAATTTTCTCATTTTTCAGAATTTAAGAATCAGTGTAGTTTTACTTCATGCAATAGCCCAATGTTTAAATTAGTAAGGCGAAAGTAGAAGCAGATTCTGAATTCTTTTTGAATTCTGAAGAAAATTAAAAAGTTTTTACAAAGCTTAATCCAATATGTTTTCCGTCGTAAGAAGGTACGATTGCCGAGGTCGAATTTGATCCTTCAGTTCCAAATAACGCTCGTTTTAATAACGGTTGTGTCCAATAAGCAATCTTGGTTGCAAAAATGCCTATTCCGGCACCAACAGCAACATCAGTAAGCCAATGTCGGTTATTGTACATCCTGAAAAGACCGGTTCCCGCAGCGACGGTATAGCCGGCGATTCCATACCAAATTGACTTGTGTTTGTATTCCTGCCAAAGAAATTCTGCTCCGGCGAATGCAATAGCTGTATGACCAGATGGAAAAGAATCGTTTGTAGTTCCATCCGGACGTTCAATATTGGAAACAGATTTTAGGCCGAAAACCACTGCAGTTGTCAGGATGTAGGATGTCGCAATAATTACAGAACGGTCTCGCAGGTTGTTCTTCCCTTCAACACCAATAGCATTCAACGCATAAACAGATGCAGTTGGTGCCCATTTTGAAAAGTCATCAATCGTGGTGTGTCTGTCTATATTTTCGGTTACCGCATTACGGATTTGATAATTGTAGTGCTTGATCTGACCACTTTCTAATCCGTAAAGCCCGTAAACGATCAATGTTGATGGCACGATGAACTGCGAGTAATTGAATCGCTTATTAATTACCTTGCCTTTTGAAACGCTGTCATTTTCGGTAATATCCTGAGCGAGGCAGGAAAAGGAAACCATTAAAGTAAAACACATTAAAAGAATGTTCTTTTTCATCATCATTGCTTAAATTTAATGTAGTCTTATTTCATAATATCACTGTTATATTGTTAATCTACCAATACTGAAAGTCCGCCCTTTATTAACGAAATATTCATTTTATTGGTTTTTAAATTGTGATGTTCGCCATCGATTTGTATGTCTATAAAAATTTTGTCCGGTATCTCGACGCTTATGTTATTGATCAGTAGACGATCTGATTTTTTGAAATTTTCGACTTTGTTGCGTAGCACATAATAGCCAAGTATCAGTTTTTCAAAAAAATTCAACTGCGGGACTACTAACAAATCCAGCAAACCATCATTCAGGCTTGCTTTTGGTGTCAGGCTCATATTGTACCCCATTTCATTAGAGTTCGATATAAATAACAGCAATGGATTTAGTTTGGTAATTTTGCCTTCAATACTCGTTTTTGTTTCCCATGTTTTGTAGCTCAAACTTGCCGAAATAGTCGCTTTTATATAACTTATCAAAGTCCGTTTTCTTGACCGCTCGTATTTTTTAATAATTTGGGCGTCAATCCCTATTCCCATATTGCTAAAGAAATACTGACCATTAACCGTTCCAACATCAATAGAAAACAGATTTCCGTTTTTTATTATCGCAACAGCACTTTCAATATCCTTTGGTACCTTAAGGTTGGAGGCCAATCCATTTCCTGAACCAACGGGAATTATTCCCAATTTGATTGGTGTGCCGACCAAAGATGATGCCACTTCATTAATAGTTCCGTCGCCGCCGCAAGCCACGATACAGTAAGGAGCTTCTTTAACGGCATCTGCCGCTAATTCAATCGCATGCTTTTTGTGCTTGGTATATTCCACCTCGATGCGAAATTCCGAACGTGGAAAAAAAGTCCTCAGATACGTTGCCGAAAGACTATGTTTACCGTTTCCCGAAATCGGGTTTACGATAAAATGGATGTACTTCATTATTTCAGCAGTTTATTGGTAAAGAGATAATCGGCAGTCTGGTACCAGGAAATGGTTTCGTCTAAAAAAGATTTGTCCATCGGAATGCTTTTCAGGCTGTTGTCTTTTCTATCCCAATTATAGAATGCCTGTTTCCTTTGGTCTGACAAAATCATTACCTTTTTATCTTTCATCAAAACTAGTTTGCGATACGTTCCCATAAGTGCACGCTCTTCGAAGGAAGTGTCCACTACATTCTTTCCGAAGAAATCAGATTCGTAATTCCAATGAAATAGACAGAACAGTGTCGGCCATAGATCAATCTGCGAACATTGCTTGTTGATTTTTTGGTTTTGTGTCACAGGAAGATTTACAATAAATGCAGGAATGTGGTAATTGGCCACATCTATCTCATCTTTTCCCGCGCTGCTCGCACAATGATCGGCAATGATCACAAAGACTGTATTTTTAAACCACGCCTTTTTTGAAGCTTTCCTAAACAGTTCCCGAATAGCGTAATCTGTGTATTTTACCGCACCCTGTCGGCTTGTGCCTGACGTAATATCAATTTTACCTGATGGATATGTGTAAGGGCGGTGGTTGGATGTAGTCATTACAAAATTGAAGAAAGGCTGCTTATTTTTATATTGTTCGTCCGCTACATTAAGCATTTTATTGAAAATATCTTCATCACAAATTCCCCAGGCATTCTCAAAAGTCACTTCCCTGTCTTCAATATTGTGTCTCGTGGTTTTTATATCATCACTCAAAACACTTCCCCTGCCACGATCATAAATCGTAAACCCGTTACCCCCGAAATACGAGTTCATATTATCAAAATAGCCATCACCTCCATAAAAAAAGTTGGAATCATAGCCTTTTGATTTGAATACGCTGTTGATTGTATAAAGATTGCTATTGTTGGGTCTTTTGACAATACTTTGCCCCGGAGTTGGCGGAATGCACAAGGTAACTGCTTCCATACCACGAACGGTTCGCGTCCCTGTTGCATACAGGTTTTCGAAGAAAATGCTTTTCTGTGCCAGACTGTCCATAAAGGGTGTGATGTTTTCTGTATTTCCGAATTCCTTAAGAAAACTTCCGCTTAAGCTTTCCACTAAAATAAAGACTACATTCTTCTTTTCTTCTGAAGGATTGGTATCGGAAATTATTCTGTGAATCGAATTGCCCGAAGCTGAAAATTCTGAATTGGTGCCACTCAATTTGCTACGGATTATTTTAAAGGCTTTGTCATTGTCGACAGATGTATAAAACTCGTCATACTTCATCTGGTTGTTCCTGAAGGCGGAAAAAAAGGAATAAATACCCGATTTTGAAATTTCTGAATTGTAACGGTTTGAAGACCATTCTGCGTGGTAGTTGCTAATAAACGTTGTGTAGAAAAGGGCAATCAGTATTGCCGAGCCCGCGAGCATGACTCTCTGCCTGAAATTTGCGCCAACGCTGAACGTTTTGGCGAAAGCCTGCCTTTTATAGAAGTAAAAAAGCACAACAAACGTAATCAGCAAAACCCCGCCAATCAGCAGCGGAAGTGGATAAGACTGCTCAATATTCGAAACTACTTCGTGGGTATAAATCAGGTAGTCGACCGCAATGAAATTGAACCTGGTGCGAAATTCATCCCAAAAAGTCAATTCTGCAAAGAATGTGAACACTAGGATAATGACAGTTAGTGCAGTAAAAAGCCAAACCAATATCTTATCCAACCACGAGCCAACCCAGCGGTTTGGCATCAGGGAATAGTATAAAATTGCAGAAAGGCTGACAAAAATTATTGTACCAATATCGAAGAAAAGTCCTGTTAGCAAAGTTCCCAAAATGGTAAAGATGTTCCATGAAACTTCATCATACTGCCAGATAAAAAACGTAATCCGAAGTACTTGTGAAATCACCAAAAACCCGGTCATAAAATGAAATAAAAGGGAAAATCTGCCGGAAAATAGATGCTGTCTGAACATGTGGTTGCTAATTAAATTAGCCACAAGTTTCAAACCCAATTTTGAATTAATTCTGAATTTTAAAATTTATAGCTGTAGCCAAAACGAACTACCTGGGTTTCATAATAATCACTACTGCTATAATTGAAATTATTGCCGCGTATTTGCTTTTTTATGACCAGTGTGTTTAAAATATCGGTGGCATTTATAAAGATTTCGCCTTTGCCTTTCTGTACTGTTTTTTTTATTCCAAGATCAATTGAAAACCTGGAATCTATTTTTCCCTGCGGAATAACATCAGGCGCAAGATATACCGCCGAGAGCTGTCCTGAAAGTGTCTTTGAGAAATTAAACGTATTGTTCCACTTTGCATTTCCTGAGACTATTCTTTGCTTGTCGCCGAAATACGTCGTTGGCGTAGGATAAAGATTTGTAACTGAAAACGCATCGATTGTATTTTCATAAAGATTCCCGTTGAGGTTAAAGGAATAAAGCGGCGAAAGCCTTTTTGAAAACACGGCCTCGATTCCCGTTGATGCGCTTTTTCCTGCGTTTTGGAAAACGGCATAAATCAGATTACTGTTAGGCGCGGTGGTTGAAATGCGCGTAATCGTTCCGTATATAATCCGATGGTAAGCTGAAGCATAGAGATAGCCATTGGTGATCGATTTTTTATAGCCTATTTCGAATGCGTTTGTAAACTGCGGACGCAATCCCGGATTTCCTACTTTAATGATTTCGGCATCGTCATATTTAGGAAAAATACGGATGTCAACTTCATTTGGGCGATCAACGCGACGGTTAAAAAATGCCGTTATTTTGTTTGATTCATCCAATTTATACGAAAAACGGATGTTTGGGAACGGCTCCAGATATGAATAACCGTCTGTTTTATACGTTGGATGATTTGCGTTCACTTCATACTCCAAATCCAAATATTCAATTCGTAATCCGACTTCAGCTTCAATCTTGTTGGTTTCATATATATAGTTGCCATAGACAGCCGGAATAAGTTCTTCGTAAGTAGCCACTCCTCCGGCATTCGCATCTATCTGGGAATTGCCGCCGGGAAAAAATTGCATATTCGTCGGGATAATACGATTGCGGAATTTAAGGCCTGTTTCCATCCTGCCTTTTTTCAAGGGCTTTATGTAATCAATATTTAAGTCGAAAACACTTTCATCCGATAAAAGCTTAAAAGAATCCCTGCCCGAGGAAGTAGGTAAAATGTTGTCAAAGAAATATTTTTCGTCTTCCCGGTGGAATGTATAATTGATTCCGGCATTCAGTAGATGCCCAGCTTCGCGGAATTTATGCTGATACGAAACCGTTCCCATTACGGTCGTTTTCAATTCGTCTTCCAAAAACTGCCAAAGCCTTAAACGTTGTGAATAATCGTTATTGAAAAATGGCTGGTCGCCGTTGTCGATAATTTTTTCGCTTCCGAATAATGCCGAAACCGTCAAAGTGTTATTTTCATTGAATTGCCAGTCAACTCCTGATTTGAGGGTTGTAAAATGCGTATTGCGATTGCGCTTTAATTGTTGGTTAATTATGGCACCATCGTCATATTTTCGGGTAACGAATTCATTTTTGTTCAGCGTTTCCGTGTAAAGATAATCACCTTGAAAAAAGAAATTAAGATTGTCCTTTCTGTAATTCAGGGACAATGTTGGATTGATCTTGGGTGTTACGCTGTATTGAGGCCGAATCGTAGGCAAATTTGATTTCCGTTCCCATAAAGAGCCGTAACCGGAACTTATCCCTACTTTTCCGTTAAGTCCTTCCTGTTTGCTTTTTTTGTAAATGATGTTGATGATTCCCGCATTACCGTTGGCATCGAACTTTGCTGACGGATTATTGATAATCTCTATTTTTTCGATTGCCGAAGCCGGAATATTGTCCAATCCCGATTGATTTCCAAAGCCGGTAATTGCAGTCTGTTTTCCGTCAACAAGCACCATAACCTTATCGTTTCCCCGAAGCTGCACTTTGCCATCCTGGACAGTTACGCCCGGAAGATTTTGCATTGTCTGTAAAACCGATCCGCCACTTTGCGCAATGTTGTCGGCTACCGAGAATGTTTTCTTATCCATTTTTGCGCTGATATCTTCCTGTTTTGAAACCAGCACCACTTCATTCAATACGTTGGTATCTTCTTCCAATTCAATTACCGAAAGATCCAGAAAATCGGATAATGATCCCACGTAAAGCGGTCGGGTCTTCGTTTTATATCCAACAAAACTCAGCGTAATTGAATAATTACCCGGTTTGATATTCGTCAAAGTAAAGTGTCCCCTTTCGTTGCTGATCGTTCCTGCGACAAGTGTGCTGTCATTTGGCAAAGTCAATACAATATTTGCATATGGAACGGCGGCTTTTGCTTTGTCTTTTAGTATTCCGGATAACGTAACTGTTCGTGACTGTTCCTGCGCAACTGAAACTATGGTTATTAATAAGGTAATTATGGTTATCAACGTTGCTTTCATTGCCCTGATTTTTTTGATGCTTAAATTTATTGGGCAAAGTTCAGCAGCAATTTTGTAGAAAAACTGAATTTAGAATTTAATCGTAAAAACATGCATCTTGTTTTGAAAAGAATACGAGATATCCCATTTATTAATTTCCGTGATCTTTTTTATAATAGCGAGACCGAGTCCGTTGCCCTGAGAGGAAGGATTGGATTTTGAAAACCTGTTGAACAGTTTTTCTGTTGTCAACGGCGTTTCATCACCTGTATTTAAAAATGTCAAGGTATTGCTCGTTATTGCAATAACAATTTTACCGTTCTTACTATTGTGTCTGATTGCATTTAGGAACAAATTGTTGATTAATATTTCGATTAACGCAGGATTCGCATCGATTTTCAAGATTTCAGCAAATTCTGTCTGTATAGACAAATCCTTCGATTTTGCCTGCTCTGTGAAAAAATCCATGTGCTTTTTGATGTACTCATTTAAAACCAGCGTTTGCTTTTCGAAGTAATTATCATTCTCAATTTTTGATAACAGCAACAAGTTTTTATTCAAACGGTTTAGCCTCGAAACATCGTTATTCAGTGAGCCTAATAAAACAGATTGCTCTTGCGTAATTCCGTCTAGCTGCATCATCGAATCGATTTTACTTTGAAAAAGAGCAAGTGGTGTTTGCAGTTCGTGCGCGGCATTTTCAATGAATTCGCGTTGGTTTTTGTAGATGGCTGTGTTTTTCTCGATAAGGTTGCCGATGCTTTTATTCAGAGAGTTAAATTCGACAATGTCTGTCGAAGCGAATTGTGGCTGGTTATTCTTGTCTATTTCGAAATCACGGATTTGATTCAGCGTATCGTAAAAAGGCGCCCATAGTTTTTCAGCAGATCGTTTCGACAGCCATATAATCCCGACCATCAGGGAAGCTATAACAAGAAGGAACAGTACTGCTATACTGACGACCATTCCTTCCATCACCACTAAGCTGCTTTGCTCAATGTAGGTGAATTTTTTACCTTTAATTTCAACCGGCGACCATAATACCCGCAATGGTTCCTTTTCATTTGAAGTTGCATCATGATATTCAGCACTGAAAATAGAATCTTTTTTTAAATTTTTGTCGGCTACAATCTGAACATTAGGATTGTATTTATTCCATGTTACAATGTCTGCTTCCGTAAAATTATTGCTCTGCTTAACAAAGGCTTCTTTATGAAAAATAAGTACTTCGTCAGCTTCATAAATAAATAACCAATGGCTTACAAAATAAAATATCGGTGCCGATACCAATAGTATAATTACAGCAAGCATTAAAAAGCTTCTTGTAGTCTTATTAAGTAGTTTATTATTCATCTTCCCATTTATATCCTAACCCGTATACGGTTTTAATGTAGTCACCGCTTCCGGCGTTAGCCAATTTTTTCTTTAGATTTTTGATGTGCGCGTAAATGAAATCGTGGTTGTCGAGCATATCTGCCATATCACCTGAAAGGTGTTCTGCGATTGCTCCTTTTGCCAAAACCTTGTTTTTGTTACCGATCAGGAAAAGCAACAAATCGCTTTCCTTTTTGGTAATCTCCAGTTTATTGCCCTTAACAGAAACTGTTTTGGAAAGAATGTCTATTTCAATTTCGTTGAAAACAACAGTATTATTGCCATTGAAACTCTTACGCCGGATTAGTGCCTGTATGCGAACAAGCAACTCGGCAAGGTGAAACGGTTTTGTTACATAATCGTCGGCACCGAGCGTAAAACCTTCCAGCCTTGAATCTAAAGTTTCTTTTGCAGAAATTATTATAACGCCATCTGTCTTGTTGGCTTTTTTCAGTTCGCGCAGGATATCAAAACCATCACCATCGGGAAGCATCAGGTCAAGCAGTATGCAATCGTAATCATACAACCCTATCTTGGTGCTGGCTTCCTTGAAGTTTTTAGCTGTTTCGCAATGAATACCGTTGGGCTTAAAATAATCCCTGATTCCGGCAGCTATTTCGGTTTCGTCTTCAATTATCAAAATCTTCATAGTGCAAGTTAGCAAATCAATTCTGAATACATTCTGAATTTATTCGCCCCACTACATTTGTCGGGAAATATTCTCTATATATAACTTTAAATCATATAATTCCAAATAGCACTCCTTGTTTTGCTCCGGCAGTTTTGCAAGCTGGACAAAGTTAATGTTTTCATGCAGGAATTTTTCGCCAAGCAGCGATTCAACCATGATATAGACAACCTGCATTAAATCTTTATAGTCCGCTTTTATTGTTTCGTACTTGAGGTAAATGATCATGTCAATCTTTTTGATGTCGCGGTATTCGATTGGCTCGAATTTGACTTCACTTGCCTTTAGGGAAATATCCTGGAATATAAATGGCTTGTCAATACCATCAATTATTTCATCGATTTTTGCATACGGCTGGACGAAAGCAATGATTTCCCAATTGCTTATTTTCGGCGCGGCCGCAACGATGCTCTCAACTTTTTCAAAGTATTCCGGCTGACCTTTAGCCGTTATAATCAACTTGTTTTTCTGGGCTTTATTTTTCGAAAATACGATAACGTAGCCAACGCCTTTGCAATAATAATTCAAATGCCATTCAAGCCAAAAGGTATAATGTTTCCGAAGTTTGGGTAACAGTTTTAAGTAGTTTACAAAGTGCATTTGGTTATCGTTAAACCAAGACCAGAAGTAGTTTATTGGATTCATAATGTAAGTATTAGCGTTTGTCTTTAGTGTTTTTATCGTACGCAATAAGATTGACGAGTTCGCGCAGACGACTGCGGACGCGCAGTCCATAATGACTTTCAATTTCGGATGCTGACAGGTTTGAAGTGATGTGTGTTGGGATGCGTTTGCTAATAAAAATATCGTACCGGCTCAACAGCACTTCAGCCATTACATTGCATTCATTGCCGTAGTATTTCAAGTTGTTCTCAACGCCTAGATCATCAAAACAAATAATCTTCGGGTCGGAGTGTTCGAGCCTGCCAGTGCTGTATTTGTGTAACACCTGATAGCCGTCCTGAATAAATTCGAAGCTTATTTCGCGGCATGGCTTTACGTAGAACTTGTGACCAACCGGTGTAAGGTGTTTCATGATATTCATGATTGAAGTCTTCCCACAGCCTACGGGTCCGGCCAGCAATATTCCCTTCTCAAGATTAATCCCGTATTGAAATGCTGTTGCTTCATCTTTTAAGAAATAGGCAATCAGTTTGTATATCAAGCCGTAATCTGATTCATAGATTTTAAACTTTTTCCCATAAAGCTCAACTCCTTTGATTTGGATCCAAGAAAGCACATCAGTATAGTTATAGTGGTTCTCCATAATCTTTATCATTTGAGGCGTTCAGGTTTGTAGTTCTGTCAATGCGTTCTTCAGGTTGGTATTTAGAAGCGTTGAGCATCCAGTTTTGTGCGGCAGAGTGCCAGTCGACCATTTTTGTCCGGCCACCGACCAGCCAGCCGATGCTGTTGAAATAATTGAAGAATTTATTGGCTTCGAGTTCGGGGAAGTTCTCAGAGGAGAAATAAATCAGAACTTCGGAAATCGTAGGCTTCCCGACTGCGCTCGAAGTGACAGCGATTTCTTCTTCTTTTTTGGCGGAACTTTTTTCTTCTTCTTTTTCTTCAGCGACAGCATTTAAATCCTGATCCGATTCTTCAATTTTTTTTTCGGGCTCCTCCAAGTTTAAGCTGTTTGAATCGTTTTGACTGTTTGTATTGTTTGTATTGTTTATATAAGGTACTACGACTTGTTCACGATCCTGTTCAGAACCTGTCCCACTACCTGTCTGCGACTTGTTCACTACCTGCTCAACGACTGGGCTAAAATTTGAACTACTATTTTTCTCCGCTTTGGTGAGCGGCTTAATGTCTGAAGCGAAATCGAAGAGATAAACATGGCTGCCGCGAAAAGGATTGTAGGATGGTTCGTAATTGATATAACCTTGGGAGTGCAATGCTTTCAGACATTTGTGGTAGGTCGCCTTTGAACTGATCTTGCTGATACGCATTACCTCGTCGCGAGAAATGCTGATCGGGTTCTTGAAGCGGTTGCAGTTCCAGAACTGGAAGAGTGCGATATATAAACTGATATGGGTGGGATTCAGGAGCTTGTCCTTAGCCACACGGTCAAAGAAACCAGTCAGGTGCTTGATGTAATTCATAGACTGAATTACTTAGAATTGAATAATGTGCGCTCGGATGTCACCTTATTTTGCTCGAGTACCTTATCTATATCTTCCGAAGAATAATAGATAGTGCCGCCGACATGCGTATGATCGAGCACGCGATTGATACGCAAGGTCTGTAATGTTCCCGGTGAAATATTAAGCAGTTTGCGGACTTCGGAAGATTTCAGCCATTTTTTAGGTGCTTCTCCTTTGACCTGCAGTAATTCCTTAAAATCGTTTAAAAGTAAAGTACGGAATTCGACTAAGTCTTCCTTGGTTATAATCTCGATTGCCATAACATAGGTTTTAGATTGTTATGGCACAAATTTGTAGCGTTTGGTTGTCTTTACTTCACAACCGAGTTCACAAGGTGAAAGAAAAAATATAAAATCAGTTCAAATTTTTCGTGCTGATTTCTTTCTTTAACTCCTGAATAAAAAAGGTGGGCGGCATACCCATTTTGTTATTAAATGCCCGTGTAAAATTTTGGGTTGAACCGAATCCGGCTTCCCGGGCTAATGCCTGGTTGGTATAATTCCTCCAGCGACTTTCTTTTTCCAGCATTTGCAGGATGTAACTGATTCTTATGTTATTCATATAATCAGTGAATTTTTTACCCCGACTTCGCTGAATGATTTTTGATACGTATTTTGGATTCGCCTGAAGAATTCCGGCCATCTTAATAAGGGTCATATCCTTTTCGGTGTACTTTCGCTGCGACTCAAATTTTTCAAGATTTTTCAGAACAATTGCTTCAAGTTCGGGGTTTATATCGAGTTCGCTGTCTTTCTCGCGCTCCGTTACCTTTTCATTGTTCAATGACTGCTGACTTTGATTGCGCCATTCTTCGAACTTGCGTTTGTATCTTTTTTTGCTCTTAAAGTGTAAAAATATTATCGCAGTTACTAAACATGACAAACCTGCAATAATAAATATGCCAATGATTTTTTCATTACCCATTTTATTAACGACCTCTTCCAATTTTTGCTTCGATCTTATTAACGTCCTGGTATCATATTCTTTGTGAATTCGTCCAGATAAATATTTGTAATTGGGTATTAATACCTTATCGACTTCCAGCAAACGGTTAATATACACCAACTGCATTTTGTCAGCATTTCTGGATTTGTAATAGTTGATCAGCATTTCGAATGCCTCGCGAAGTTCCGGTCTTGTATATCGCTGCTGAAGAAAAGCACTGTCAACTTTCTTTAAATAT
>CALRKC020000013.1:0-13847 GCA_943367895.1 Erythrobacter sanguineus
AGCACAGCGTGTCCAAAGCACAGCGTGTCCAAAGCGCAGCGTGTCTAACGCGCAGCGCCTCTAAAGCGAAGCGTCTCCAAAGCGAAGCGTGTCTAAAGCGAAGCGTGTCCAAAGCGCAGCGTGTCTAACGCCCAGCGTCTCCAAAAAAATTCCTATCTTTAATAAAAAACGACTATGTTCGATGCAATCGATTGGAATCAGGTATTATTGGGAGAAGAGCCGCTGGACTTCCTGTTTGAAGTAGCACTGCGTACGCTTATTATGTACATCGGGATATTGACAGCGCTCAGGGCACTCGGGAAACGCGGCGTAAAGCAGCTCTCGATCTTCGAGCTCGTCATCATCATCGGTTTCGGCTCGGCGGCCGGCGACCCGATGTTTTATAAGGATGTCGGTGTCCTGAATGCCATTGTCGTATTCATCGTCGTTATTTGCCTGTACAAGTTAACCACCTATCTCGTGACGCGCAGCGAGCGTATCGATAAGATGATCGAGGGCGAACCCATCTGCCTGATTCAGGACGGGCGCTTCTCGATTGCCAATTTCGACAAGGAGCCGCTGGGATATGACGAGTTCTTTTCGGAAATGCGGCAGCAGAGCGTCTCACACCTTGGCCAGGTCCAACAGGCCATTATAGAAGTCTCGGGAAACATCAGCCTCTTCTATTATGAAGACAACGATGTGAAGTACGGCCTCCCGATCCTGCCGAAATTATATGCCGAACGCCACAAACAAATCATGGCCCCCGGCATGTACTCCTGCAGCTTCTGTGGCTTCACCGAAAAACTCAAAGCCACCGACAAACACCTCTGCCCCGAATGCGGAAAGGACGAATGGGTAGCTTCGGTGAATAACAGGAGGATACGGTAAGCCCGTCACTTCGAGTAGCCTGCCGCAGCCTGCGAAGGCTGGCGTATCGAGACACCGTCACTTCGAGTAGCCTGCCGCAGCCTGCGGAGGCTGGCGTATCGAGAAGCGAGAAGCGAGAAGCAAATAAACTACACCCTGTTTCACCCAACCGAAATTCTTCTTAAGTTAGCAGTACTTATTTACACGCCATGAAACAGTCTTTTGTATACATCCTGCAATGTTCCGATAATACCTATTACACAGGAGTAACCTCAAATCTATCCCAACGATTATTTCAGCACCAATCCGGTTACTATCCCAATTGCTACACTTGTAACCGCAGACCGGTAGAATTGGTTTTTTATTGTGAATTCACCGATATCCGGCTGGCAATTGAAAAAGAAAAGCAAATAAAGAAGTGGTCACATGCTAAAAAAACAGCGCTCATTAACGGTAATTATGATGAACTTCAAAACTTGGCAAGGAAGAGGTTTAAGTGATGTTACGCTAATAAGTATTCGTTCGAAGCCGTTCTCGATACTTCGTAAGGCTTTGCGATCGCACGCCTCACCCAACTCGAACTGACGTAGCCGCGCGTCACTTCGAGTAGCCTGCCGCAGCCTGCGGAGGCTGGCGTATCGAGAAGCCGTCACCCCCCCAACACCCGCACCACACTGTAATTGTACAACGGCTCATCCACCGGTACCGCCGCCTCCGTCGCATCAAGCAGCCCGCGGTGCAATACATCGAGCAGCTCAAACTCCTCATACGGCAGCAAAGCCAGCGCCAGCTCCAGCACCCCCAGTATGTTAATATTCGGTTCTGAAATCGCGGTAGAGACCGACGCACCATTGTTCGAATCCATCGCCAGGATCGAGACCTTCAGCAGGTCCGCGATACAATAGGCAATGTCGCTGTAGCCGCGTACGCGAACCTCCGCAGTGAACACATCACTGCGGTTGCGGTACGGTTTAAGCAGCGTAAAATGATGCTCGAGAAGCTCCCGGAACGCCGGGTCCTGAAAGTTGTTTTTCATGGTATCGTGAATTAAAATGTTATCGTGGCGGTGAGCGTATGCGAACAGTTCGATTATAACTGTATATTTGTCAAAGCAATACGCCAGACAAAACACAAATATATAGCAAAAATGTTGCTTATACAACATTTAAGTATATTTTTAAAACGATATGGAAACAACAGGACGCAGACTAAAGGCCCTGATCGAGACCGAAGCCGCGACGCTTCAGGAATTCTGTGACAGGTTCGGCTTTGTATACAACTCGATACAGCCCATCACCAAAGACAAGCGGGAGCTCGGCATCAACATCGTAAAGGAACTCGCCCAAAAGATCCCGAACCTCAACACCCATTGGCTGCTCTTTGGCGAAGGACAGATGAAATTCAGCCTTTATGCTGAAAACACAGCCCAAAACGCCGTCTCCGAACCCGGCACCGCCGACAACCTCATGGAGGAACTCCTCTTACAATACCTCTCCTCCAAAAAAGTCAGGGACAAGATCGGGGAAATCGTCCTCGAAAAGCTCACAGCACTGCAAACGGCAGAATACAACCCCAAACAAACCGAAAAAGCAATAAACCCCGTGGCGAAAAGCCTGCCGTATCCGAAACAGGGGAGGAAGAGGAAGGGGAATGGGGAGTTATAACGGTTATAGGCTTTGCGGTGATTATAGAGACGGGGCTGTTTAATATGAAAATTTAGCGAGACGGAACTTGCGTTAAATCATATCGCCCTCATGTCGAACGGCACGCTTTTACCCATTTAATTATTTCAACACCGATGTTCGGATCTAATAAAAAGTCTTTATTCAGAATTGTAACCTGTCCAATTCCGCAATGATGCGTATTCCTGTTTCCTAACTTTTCAAACTCTTTAAAGTCACATGGAATAGTTTCTAAAGAAGGGTATAATAACATGGCATGAAATGAATTCCAATAATCATTATAAACATACATTTGTCTAAGATCATGTGTGCTTGGTTTATAACCGCCAATGTTTTTCCATTTAGTGTCAATGATGAATTTCGCACTGGTAGTAGTGACTACGATATCAGGTCTGATCTTAATGTTGTTCCAAAATACCTTTTGCGCCTGACCTTCGATAGATAAAATATTCTCATCTCTACCCTTCTTAAGCATTTCAAGAATATATTGCTCCCATAAAGTATTCATGTCAAATAAAATAGCAAGCATTTCTTCGTTGCCTCCTCTTACATCAGGAGCATAGTTTAAAATAATAAGCCTGGCTATTTTCAATGCGGTTTCATATCCCGCCGTTTTCCTCGATGTATGCAACTTATCGAAAGTACCGGATGTAACTTTAACTTCCGAAACTTCGGGAAAATCCAATAGTAATGATTTACATTCATGGTACAGATGAGTCCCTTTAGACAACTGCTCAACAATTGACAATGCTTTGAAAAGAATTTGATGAATTAAATGATCTTTACCATACACCTGATGCGTGGTATAAAAGCGCTCTTTATGAACAAGGTTCTTCTGTATTTGTCCGGCAAATTCTAATTTACCTTTTAAAGCTTTTACGTTAGAGACCTCCTTATAATACTTCTTGATTAGCCCTTTGTGTATTAGCGTTCTGACCTCTCGTAAATACCATTCAAAATAAACGTCAAGCAGATGCATCTGCTGCCTGCTTACATTAGCTTCTCCTACTTTTTTCACATTGAGATGCCTGGTAATACAGAGCATTTGGATCAATACTTTTTGCCATTTTTGCTTATCCTCTGTCGCTCCCTGAATTTTAGGCAGTACTTCAATGGTAAGACCGGCGACCCTGATTACCCCAACGTAGTTTTTGAAAGCAACACCATTATGCCGAAGATCAAAATAAAGGCTTTCGTGCAATTCATTAAGCTTTGAAAGTGCAGTCCAGTGCTTTTCCTGAAACTGCTGTTCTCCAATCTTAAGAAACCCATATTCAAAAACCTGAATTACGCTCATGATTTATGCTAATAAACTTTTTATGGCACTCCTCATATCCCAATCAGTAGCAGGGATTAATTCAAATACCGGATCAGTGATTTCTTCATTAAAAATATGATCTGCATATTTAGAGAATGCCACCTTTTTATTTTTATTGATTTTTACAAATCCGGTTCCCAAAACCATGGCAATCTTTTCGTAATCACCATAAAAATACTCTTGAAGCAAAGGAACAATACAATTTTTGAATACTTGACTCAAATTTTCCCAATCCTCAGACTCTAGTTTAATAAAATAAGAATGTCCAATCTGGTGATCGCGGTCTAAAAGAGACTCTATCCTATTATTGATAGTTTCTAAAACTGCGCCTAAATCCGTATTGTCGAATGTAATTCCTTTTAGTTCATTATATTCTGGCATCATCTCAATAAACGAGAAACGACGGCGCAGAGCAGTATCCAATGCTTCAACACTACGGTCGGCAGTATTCATTGTTCCGATGATATAAAGATTTGGGGGTACATTGAATTTTTCTTTGCTGTAAGGTAGCACTATATCTAACGCCTCTTCTTTTCCTAGGCGCTTGTCCTCTTCAATTAAAGTGATCAGCTCTCCAAAAATTTGTGAGACATTTCCACGATTAATTTCATCAATGATTAGTACGTAATTTTCTAATTTTACTGTTGCTTTACCCGACTTATACGATTTTAATTTTTCAACTAATGGATTGTAATAAACGCCTAATCCCCCGTCCATTTTTCTATTTCCAAGATATATATCTCTTAAAGTTGAGATTACCAAGTCATGCCCAGTACTTCCGTTTGCCTTTCTGAAGTCTATATTTTTTTCTCTAATATCGGTAATATTAAATGATGATGACTTCATAGAGACATGTAACTCTGTGTTCTCGCTTTCCTGCCATTCACTTTTTAAAATCTCGAATAATTCTTCAAAATTATTATTGGCATTTCTTGATTGAAGCCAGTTCACGCGAGCTTTATCAGATATTTTTTTAAATATGCCGTCTTCAATTTCGTAAATAACGTTTGTACCTTTTGTTTGCGGCTTTATCCCTTCAATGAAATCCTCGTAACTTGTACTTTGATGAAAAGTAGAAAAGTAAATTCTCTCTTTTTTCAGGAGTTTATCAAATCGTTCTTTAACAACGGATCTTATCTCTTTTTTCAGAATGGTTTCTTCAATATCTTCAATGATGGATAGCGATTTAGTTATCGAGGAAAATGTTTTACCTGTGCCAGGAGGCCCAAAAAGAATTTGATTTTTGGGATGTTTAATTTTTCCGAAGTTATGATTATCGCCATAGTCGGCTTTTTCCGGAGGGATTGTACCATTTTCAAACCAAATCGACTGTATGTGATCCTTATTTGTAACCTCTTTAATTGTGTCGCGGATATAAGATCCGATTGAGACCTCAAATGGTTCGAAATCATCTTCCCATTCTATTTCGAGAGTGTGCCCGTCTTGGAGGTTTTTTTTAACAATCCCTCTTGCTTTAATCATCATTACTGATGTTGTCTTAGCCCTCACGTACGAAGCCTTAATTGCTATGTGGCAACCTTCAGGCACCTTATTGACATCGTCTACCAACTCTGTTTCAAAACCGTTCTTCCAAATACTTTCTTTGATAAAAATGCTCGACATATCTTCTGGATCGTGATCTTTCCAGAATGCACCTACCAGATAATACTTATCATTTACTTTATATTCACAAAAAAACGTATCATAGAAGCTTCGCAAACCAATTTGTCTGTGTGTTATGGTTGTTGGCAAATCTGCGAGCGCATTGGAGAAAAACTCCAATACATTGTCCTTCATGCGGGCACCCTTGCCTTTTTTATCGAGATTATCTATGAACTCCTTTTTTACTTGTGCATCTATGAAGTCTGTATCGACCAAATGAAGCTTACCTTCTTCATATATGAGCTGGATATCTTCTGAATCATCAAGAATATCTTCACGTTTAACAACTCTAACGGATCTATATAATTTCGGATCGTTGTAGAATTGAGGATCGGATAACTGGTCAATTGAAGTATCCTTAATCAATTCTAATTCAAAAAAAGCCTTTTTATTTGCAGACCTTGAAGTTAATACAGCTAATGATTTGGTTAATTTTAAAAATTTGAGCGCTATTAATTGGGAAACATTAATTCCTAAATCAGCACTCAATATATCGAAAAACAAACACTCTGCCCCATCTTTTTCACCCCACTCTCTGGCTTTCCAGAATTGAACTTTATTTCCTCCAATCATGTAAACATAATCGTCTATTTGAAGGTTACCGAACCACGAAGATCCTTTTGGAGCCGAATAATAGCCTTCCGTTAACTGTACTGTGTCGAATTTCTGTGAAATTTTACCGAAGAATATCCTCATAACTTTTTATTTTTTACTTACCCAATTTTCATTTACGTAATTAATCATTTCATACATTGTTAACGCTATTGAACTTGCATTTCTTCTAACATAAAATTCCTCAATATTCTTTTCAGGATTTTTTATAATTACAGGATTTGAAGCTCTTGTTTGAATGTTAATCAAGGCAATAGTTTTCTCTTCAATAACTTCAAATTCAACTTTAAATTTATGGGTAAAATCGTTACCAAAGTAATTTTGAACTAATGTATCAAAGTGCTTATTAAACTCATCTTTTTTATTACTGCCCTTAAAGCTTGCAAAATCTGTTTCTTCCAATCCAAGGATATTTCCGTCATCATCCACTCCAATAAATAAAGTACCTCCCTCAGTATTAAGAAACGCGGCAAGATTTTTCATCGCAGTATGTTCGACACCTTTGTCAGGCGCCATCTGTCTTAGGCCATAGCGTAATGTGCTTTTAAACTCAACAGTCTTACTTTCTCCACTTTCAATTAGTTCGAGTATTTTATTATTAGAATCGCTTTGCAAAAGTTGTTTTTGCAGTAACTCTTCCTGTGAAACATAATATGCGTAGTTGGATAACTTCGGATATCGCCTGGCAAACCACGTCTCCACTTCATTGACATCGTCTTCGTTTAACCCATATTGTTCGTACACGATCTTGTCTATTATCTTTTGCTCGTTAGCAAAATAATTGTACCGAGGATCTTGCTTTTGCTTCTTTATTATTGATGCAACATTCTTCTTTATATCAGCATTCTCGATAGAATACAATATTGAAGTTTCTTTTAACTTATCTGCTGAGGCGTGTACTGTATGATCAATTGAAACCTTAATAAGGTAGCGGGTCAATTTAGAAGATAAAATTCCCAATAAAGTTTCTACATCATGATCGGAAAAAATTGAAGTAGCTTCCGTATTGAAAACTGCAGCAGAATTTATTCGAAATGTTGGACAATAAATTCCCGTCTGGGAATAATCAATTCCTTTTTTGAAATAGAAATTAATATTCTGAAAACGGGACTTTAGCTTTCCATTTTCACCTTTTACACTCTTTATATTACTTATAGCATCAGTGCTCCAATCTATGTAGTAGTTGGTTTCAACAAAATAATTAGGCAACCACCCACTTTCTACATCGCTTTCCCCTCCTTTATCGTGAGGAATTATATATCGCCCTCCAAAATAACGGTTCTTATCAAACCCTTTTTCAAATTCATCCTTATGAATTCCATATTCAATTACTTTTAATCGGACATCTTCATTTGCGCGAATAAAAGCCAATTCGTCCTCAGTTAATAAATATTTCTTATATAAATTAATATCACGATAATTACCTCGTGCAGATGCATTCTGATATAAATAGCTTTTATTATCTCCTGTTTGCAACCCAACTTTTACGTCCGCCACGTCGCCAAATTTCACTAGCTCAATAATTTTCCCATTAAAAATAATTTGTCTTACTGGAATTTTAGTATCATTCAATTCCCTTTGAATAACATTACTATTTTTGTCTTGCATCAACTTAAAAAGCTTAGGACTGCCGACAATAATCGGAAAATTGGAATTTGTCTTTAAAGTATCTTGCACATAGGCGTAGACTGCAAATTCAGAGGTATACTTTCCAGACAGTTCTTTTAGATGAAATAGTTTATCCCTGAATTCGGGGATTTGCTTTCGGGTAGAAATATTTGTCAAGTCCGCAGCGAGGACTTCTTCTGATCCGGAGGATTCGGCTTTCTTGACCGTTACAATACAAGAATTCACTGTCGCCTTAAAACAATCCTGATGCAGTCGTATAACATTTTTTAATTGGTATTTCAATACTTGCTCACGCAATGCTCTGTGGCTTTTAATAGTGAGCCATGTATCTGAAACAATATAACACAGTATGCCGTCGGGTTTTAACAGCTTATTTATTGCCATACTCATGAATGCTCCATAGGGGTCTTTGCTTTGAAGAGCGAATTCATTCTGCACTTTATCATCAATCTTGGTTCCTCCATAAGGTGGATTTCCTATCACAATATCAAATCCTTTTTTTCCTTCGTTAAGTACTTTCCCGAAATAAAGATGCCACAAAAAATAAGGCCTTTCAATGGTTTCTTCAATTTGCTTTAGTTTATTTCGGGTTGTTTCAGATTTAGTTTTTAAACTATGCCATTTTTTATAATCATTCCCGGATTTTAGCTTTGCGATGTTCTTTCCTGCTTTAGAGTATTTATCTTCTATTTCAGCAATTTGCCGCGAGGCGCTCTTTTCATATAACTCAGTATTCTTGTCCAAATGGTTGATTACCGCTCTATCAATCTTTGCATGTAGCGCTTCTTTTTCTTTTGCATTGTCAACAGAAAAATAATCATCAACCCAGGATTTAAGTTCAATTTTTTCCTCAACCGTAAACTCGATCTCTTTTTGTGGCGCATCAAACTCTTCACCAAGCGTCATTTGCTTTGGTGGTCCAAAAACTGAGACCGTTTCATTCGTAATTTTGTCAAGCGGAATATCTTCAAACCATTCAATTAATGAATTCCCTTGCATTATTTTGTAGTCAAGGTTAGGCAAGGGTTTCGGTTGCTTTTCGTCAACAATTAGTGACAACCAAAATCTCAAACGTGCAATATCGACGGCTCCTTGATCAAGATCGACACCGTAAATATTATTTTTAATTATATTCAGCTTTTCAGTTCTATAAATAAAATCTTCATTTTTGTAGAAGCCGTGAAGTTCTTTTTTGAGTCGAAGTATTTCAAAAACCATTCCCATAGGAAATGCCCCTGAACCAATTGCCGGGTCACATATTTTACATTCAGAAAGTGAAATATCGATCCTCTCCGCATATCGTTTAATAACTTCTAAATCAATCTTAGGATTAGAGTTTTTTATGTAATCAGATATCTCTTTTAATTCACGTTGATCCGCCGTATTTTTTAAGTAATCTAATACATATTGACTAATACTTTCTTTACACATGAAGTGCACGACCTCTTTTGGAGTATAAAAAGTACCTTTATCCTTATTATCTTCGAGAAGATTTTCGAAAATAAGTCCAAGCATTTCAGGATCAATTCCAATATCCTGATCATCCGGGCTATTTTCATCAATAGTAAAATTGTATTGGTCAAAAAAATCAAAAAGATCTTCAAAATAGTAGGGTGGTATCTTTATATCAATAGGCTCGATATTATCCCTGCCGAATAAACCACCATTTAAATATGGAATGCGGGTATTTGTAATTGCAAAAATATCATTTGTCTTCTTCCTGTCTTTGTTGAGCGTATCGAAAAATAATGGAACCAAACAGTCTCTGTAGAAGTCTTTCTTATCAGGAAAATTTTTAAACAGGTCGGAAATGAAATCTTTTTTACCATAACCCCATTCCTGATCGTTTGGAACACCCAACCATCCTTTTTTTTGCAAAAAATACAGAAATACAATTCTTCCCATCATTTTTTTTACAAAATGCCGGACTAGTTTTTCTGCCTCTTCCTGTTGCTCTTTGTTGGGTTTATTTTTGCTGGTTAGGCTTTTAAAATGCCTAAATGCTTTCGGGTTATCCGTTATAAAAGCCTCGAATGATTCAAAGTGATGAAAGTACTGTTTGAAAAAAACATTAGATATCTTTTCTACAGAGAATGCTTTAATAATATCCTTTATGGAAATATCCTTATTACTCACTTCCTGCGAAAGCCATTCAAATTGACCCAAAGCCGTTTTTATGCTTTCTCCTTTTCCCAGAACGTAAGTATATCGTTTAGGGTGAGTTTCTTCTTTAATTTGATTGTACTCTTCATCCCAATAAAGTGACTTTGAGATAAATGTCAACCGCCAATCATCTGAATCTTGATAATAATAGGTTGCAATGATGCCGTCCACATCACCGGGAATGACATCAGAGTGAATTATTTTTCGAAGAGCAACACGGCTATTTATTTGCTTCCCACTTTTTAATGCAACTTCATAAAACAAAATTCGTGAATTGTCTGATAACTTTAAATCTCCAAATTCTTCAATCGAATGTACGATTTCATGTGATTTTTTGTTTTTATCTATTTTATCAATTACCGTTTTATAAAATGCCGTCTCCTTATCTTTAAACAACGATCGAAGCAAGGATTTCCAAGCTGTCGAACTATATCTGTTCTCGAACAAGGTTTTTAAAGTTTGGTTCATAATTTTAAATTGAGAATGATTCAGATAAAACAATTTCAGGCTTATTGGCCTTAACAACCCTTTTTGGAGCCTCCTTTTCTTCTTCCTTTGAATCATGGAATGCTTCAAATAATGGATACGATTTTAAAATAGCCATTATCCGTTGAAATGCTTCTGGCCTCGATGGTTTGGTTAACGAAATCTCTTTTATGTATTTGTTTATTTCTCGAGGTAGTTTTTGGAACTTACCTCTTCTGATAGAAGTTGAAGCGGCGACAATTAATTCTTTATCTTCAGGAACAACAAATTCGTGAAATGCTTGCTTCTCGATAAAAGAAATTGCTCTACTTTCATTGGGCCCTAATTTGACCGAAGCCCGATCTCCTAAATTTGTTATATCTTCACCATACGTGAATGCATCTAGAGCTCTATTGACTTGATTGTGATGTAAAGCGTGTAACTCAATACTCCGCTCCGACATTTCAGCCTTGTACATTCTGGCCGCTTCGACGAAGGTTAGTTCTTCAACAGAAGAATCGGAGTATATCAAATAAAAAGCGTCTTTCTTTCTGTTCTTTATGAAAGTTATAGTTTGATCTTTTGCAGATTTATTTTTCCTTCCAGTCCTAGCCCTTCTCGGAATTCCGTTTTTGATTCTAATAAAATCTTCAGGGTTTTCGTCTTTGAATTTCCTTAAGTAATTGAGATACTCAAGACGTTCATCTTTTTCTTCCTCTGGAATCTTTTCAAATAATCCAAAAGAATCATATTCCTCGCTTGTTGAATAAATCTGGCTGTCTTCACCCAATGCTGAATGAAACGCCTGCAATTTCATATATGCTTTTTTGTTTAATTCGATTTCATTATCCGTTCTTGAGGTAGGAAAAAAGTTATATATATATATATGCTTTGATGGTGTGCCAATCCGATTTACACGACCTATACGTTGCATCAATCGAGTTGCGTTCCAAGGAATATCATAATTAAGTATGATGTTCGAGCGATGGAGATTGACGCCCTCAGCAAGAACCTCTGTAGTGATAATAATGTTATAGTCATTCTTTTGCTCCACTAACGGAATATTCGCATCAAAATTTTCAGCAATAACTTCTGCATATTCTTTCTGATTGCTACTGTCTATCGACAGAATCTTTGTTAAACCATCCTCTTTTAAACGATCGGCGATGTACTTTGAAGTTTCTTTTGACTCGGAGAAAATAAGAAGCTTATTGTTATCATTGAAGTTCGCCTTTAATAATTCGTTATTAATTTTATACAAAAATGTATCGTATTTGGGATCATCAATAATTGCGTTCCAATCTTCGTTCAATTTTTTCAGTAAAGCATTGTCTTTTTTTATTCCTTCAATAAATTCTTCTGAAAATTCTTCTATTTCAAATACCTGAATCAAATCGGGAGTTTCTGCCTTCATCAAAATCCTCTCAAGTTCTTCTTCATTTTCATCTAGGATAAAATCATTTACGTTTATTTTTGGTGCCAAATATATTTTCCCATTTTCTATCATTTTCAACATTGCCTCATTGGCTTTGCAAAAACGCGACAAACTCATTTTAAATGCATAAAAACTACTATCAATCCTTTTGACCAATAATATCCGCATTATATGCGCTAGCTGCTCTGAGATCCTATCGGCTTTTTTAGGATCAATACCAGTCGCTTTTTGATATTGCTTTTTAGCATCCTCACTTAAAAACTTAATTGCTTGGTATCGGTAGTAACCCAATCCATTTTTTGTATCCCGTACAATTGATAAAGTTCGATCATATAATTCATCTGTTACTGAATTAAGTTGATACAAAATTTGTTTCGGTGGTTCTATATTTGGAAAAGTTACTCCCTGTGCAACAATATCATTCCAATAATCGGGAGTATTTCGAATGTCTGTACGAGTTCGGCGGACAACAATTGGTTCGATAATTTTGTTTCTTATCTCTGTATAAATTTCCTTGACACCCGTAGCAATCTTGTGATGGTCTCTTTCACTTTTAAGTTTATTATATTTTTCAATAAGTGGTCTGAAAAAGTGTTGTAAGTTGTTGGCGCCATCAATGGTTGACTTTTTAGAGTCCTGAAATAGGTAAAGCTGATTTCGTATGTCATCCGGCTTATTATTGAGCGGCGTTGCTGTTACTAGAATCACTTTTTTCTGAATAGAGCCATCGTTTCCTTTTCTTTTTCGGCGAGTCTTACATATCTTCTGTAATAAATTGAATCTTTCAGATTCATCTGAACGAAACTTATGAGCCTCATCTACTATGATTAAATCGTAATCCTCAGGATGTTTTATCTGATGTAAACTGCCATTCGTAATATATTCCACTCCCGGAACTTCAAAATCGCGAATTGTTTTCCGCCAGCTGTTTTCCAGCGCGGGGGGAAATATAATTAGAATTCTCGTTCTATACCCATTTGCAAAATAGAATTTTTTCGCAATAATGGTCGCAATGATTGTTTTTCCTAATCCTACCACATCTGCTAAAATAAACCCGTTATGCTTTAATAGCTTGTTATAACCATCGTTTACTGCATCTATTTGGTAAGCCAATTTTCTATACCCTTTTGGTAAATCTGTTATCGATTCTGGATCATATTCAATACTTTTCCCGAAATATTCTATTAACAATTTGACATATAAATCGTAGGGAGAAAAATTCGTATTTAAAAAAGTCGTTTTGGTAATTTCTGTTATTTGTGAAGGCAATATATTAATTGATTCTTGCCAAAGCGACTCAAAGGTTTTGTAGGCAAATGCTACATCGTCATAGTCGCGAAGTTCAACATTAAATTCAAAATTTTTATCTAAACCATTTTCACTTAGGTTGCTTGATCCAGTGATAACAGATCCGCTGTTATGTTCATTCCAATTCTTAGGTCTGAAAATATAAATTTTAGCATGAATATTTTTATCAGGATGGGCTTTGATTTCTATTTTACCTATTCCTACATCATATATAAATTGTAATATGCCATTTTCAACTTCATTCAGATAGTCAGAATGCTGGATATCCTCTTTAAATTCTCGAACAAATTCCTCTCTTGTTATATCAGTGTTAAAATTAAATTCCAGTCCTTTTTTGGCCGCTTCACTAATCAAATGATCAACATCAATTCCTACAAGAATTCTAATTTTTTCCACATCTTTTAAATGTTGATTAATTTTATAATAACCTGATGAGCGAAAGTAACCGACTAAAGCATCGAAATAATTTACAGGAAGGTTATCAAAAATTCCTTGGAATTTATTAAGCAGAGTATTAGCTTCTCTATTGGTAAAAAATTTTGTAGACATTCTATAATTTAGTATAGTCCAAAAATATGAATTTTAACTTGTTTATAATGGTTTTGAAAATCTTTATAATCTGTAAGGTTGCGACAAATCTAAAACTTGATATATAATATTCCCCCCGGTACAAGCTTCACGCTCGCCCCCCAACACCCATCAAAAAAACTCAAACAAAAATCCC
>CALRKC020000014.1:0-13767 GCA_943367895.1 Erythrobacter sanguineus
GGATTTGCAAATACATTTACATCAAAACTGCTGATGGACAGGCATTGAGAATTACTGTCGAACAAACGTGAAAAAATGGCATTGCTTCCCAACGGAAGATTAATTGCGCTGTTTTTCGGAATGACATTGACATTGTTTTTAGCATCGTCGAAAGTAAAAAAATAAGAAACCTGAACCGTTGCGTTCTGTCCTGCAAGTGCTTCCGGGTCTTTGGAAGAAAGGGTAATGGTTTCAGCCTGACAAATGGCCTCATCGATAATTATTGATTGAAGCGGCGCGGCATTAATCTGGACGTTAAATGTTCCGACTTCAAAACAATTGTTGCCCATTTCTACCCGGGCATAAATCACCGCAGTACCAATTGACAGCTGTGTTGTATTTGTAAGTTGATTTTGCTCTACTGAAGCATCGTCCTCATTGGCATAAAAATCGATGGTAACGTTGTCATTCGGAAAATACGTGTTTTTAATCACCTGTCTTTGGTTGTCAAAATCCAAAAAGCCGAAGTTGCTGTTGATTTCAGGACACACCGGAGCCATATTGGTATATGATGCAACAGTTGTTGGATTGACAGTTAATGAAATGACAGCGGTATTTGAAGGACATCCCTGATTTTGATTTGGGATGATGCCCGTAACATAAATATTCTGGCTTGGCGTTGAATTTACAAATTCAGCAGGGTTGGTGATCGGTTGGGTAAGCCCGGAATCTAAAAAGTAGGAAAGATCATACTGCGGATTATTGTTTGTAAGCGAATTGTAAACCTGAGTCAGGTTGGTTTTGGCAATACCATCGTTGTTTGGAGCGATGTAGTCACATTGTTCCAGATTCACATTTGGATTCAATTGTGGCCGGCTGTTTAAAGTAACTGCCTGCCCTGCCGTGATTGCACTGCAAACACCCTGTTCGGTGACTCTTATCTGATAGACTGCTGTTGTGTTGGGTGTTTGATTTGCAGCTGAAATCAAGTACGCGGGACTAATGGCACCCGGAATAGGATTCCCGTCCCTGTACCATTGGAAGGTAAGATTTGTAAGCTCCAGATTGTTTGTGATAAATGGCGCAATGGAACGACTTTCACCTTCACAGAAAGTAAAATCAGCATCCATGAAAATCATTGGCGTTGCATAAATATTGATGATATTTGAATCAAACGGAGCACAGACGCCGTTAGAAACCCTTACGAAATAAGCTCCTGAAATAGTCGGAATAAAAGTACTAGCCGAAGCGCCCGGAACTATAGTGTTGTTCCTGAACCAGGTGTAGGTGTAATCCTGAAATTCCTCGCTATTATCAATAGCGCGCAGCACCGTTTCCGGGGAATAACAGGGGTCTCCTGTAAGCTCAAGGGTGATATCAGGGGCATCTATAAAAACCAAGGAAATATCATCGGAACTCACTTCGAGTGTATTTGGATTAACAGTGGGATCAGTGCTGTCATAAGCGGTCATGTCCACCCTGTAAATACCTGTTTCACTGGCGGTAATACTGTTTGTGCTGATTGTAGCGTCCGTGATTGTAGCAATCAACACATCGTCCTTATACCATTTATAGTTATATCTATAGTTCACTAAATCGCCCGGGAAGTCAGAATTATCTACCGTTGCAACAAGTTCTTTGGTGTCGGGTTTGCAGTAATCAAGTTGCGCGATTTCATTGCCGGTATTGTCGAGGATTTCTACTGCAGAAAGGAAGCCGCAATCTGAACTCCCGGTACCGCCTGTTTGTGTAATTGTAATTTCTCCGGGGACATTGGAATAATTGTCGACAAGCAATACATACAATTCCCCGGCTATGGCATTGTTGATGCTTGCATTTTCAACAGCATTGGCCAACCAGCTGCAATCTACTTCATTGGCAATATTCAATTGCCCACAAACACTGTTCAGGTCTGCAAATGGTCCCCAAAGCACAAAGTCAACATCCGTTCCGTTACCATTGGTGCTTACCTGGCTTATTTGAAGCTGAATGTCTCCTGACGATTTGATTTTCATGAAGAACCAGGTAGGACCCTGAAAGGGTTCTTCAATACAGGTGGTGTTAAAACCTTCACCGCTTGGGTTGTTGGTCGAATTTGTAAACGGGATGCTTGTAGCACAGGATTGATACTGCTGGAAATTGGCCTGTAGTTCTGCACATGAGAATGCCCCGCCCTGCGAAAAGGCCAATATTGGAAGCAGTAAAAGTAGTGGCAATAATGCCTTGTATAATATTTTCATTCGGGCCTAATATGTCTTAAACAGTAAAGTATCGTACTACCCTACTTATAATAATGAATTCCCTGTCATGGCTTCCGGTTTCTGGATGCCCATAAGCGCCAGGATCGTTGGGGCAATATCTCCCAGAACACCACTTTTTATATTTTTAAGTTCCGGATCCACAAGGATAATCGGAACGGGATTTATGGTATGTGCTGTATTGGGGCTGCCATCAGGGTTTATCATGGTTTCACAATTGCCATGGTCAGCGATCACAATAGTGGTGTAGTTGTTTCTCAGAGCTGCAGTAATGACGTTTTCCGCGCATTTGTCAACCGCTTCACAGGCTTTGATTGCGGCTTCCATCACACCGGTATGTCCTACCATATCGCCGTTGGCAAAATTGAGGCATACAAAATCGACTTCCCCCTTATTGAGCTCTGGAACCAATGCATCTGCCAATTCGTAAGCGCTCATTTCTGGCTGTAAGTCGTAAGTGGCTACTTTAGGCGAATTTCTTAAAATACGCGTCTCTCCCTCAAAAGGCTCTTCCCTTCCGCCGGAGAAGAAAAAGGTTACATGCGGGTACTTCTCCGTCTCAGCAATCCTGATTTGTTTCTTATGATTTTTTTCCAAAACTTCTCCTAAGGTCTCCGTGATGTTATCCTTGTCAAAAACCCGATAGATATTGTTGAAGGTATCGTCATAATTGGTCATGGTGACGTAATATAAATTCATTTTGTGCATGTTCTCGTCCGGATGGTCTTTTTGCGAAAGCACTTCGGTAAGCTGCCTGCCGCGATCAGTCCTGAAGTTGAAAAAAATCACCACATCACCTTCCTTAATCGTTACCACCGGCTCATCGTTATCGTTCGTCATGACAATCGGCGGCAGGAATTCATCGGTGATGTTATTGGCATAATTTTGTTCGATGCTTTTCACGGCATCTTTAGAATGCATCCCCGCTGCGTGAACCAGCAGATCATAAGCCTGCTTCACACGTTCCCAACGCTTATCGCGGTCCATTGCATAATACCGCCCGATAACCGACGCTAATTTTACAGAAGTTCCCTTTACATGGTTTACGATATCACCGATAAACCCGGCTCCGGATTTTGGATCAACATCACGGCCGTCGGTAAAGGCGTGGATGAAAACTTTCTCCAGGCCGTAATCATGTGCCGCATCGACAAGTCCTTTCAGGTGGTTGATGTGTGAGTGTACTCCGCCATCTGAAACCAGACCAAGAAAATGGATGTCCTTATCATATTCCTTTGCATAATGGAAGGCATCGGCAACGGCTTTTTCCTTATTGAAAGTCTTGTTTTCAACGGCAAGGTTAATTTTAACCAAGTCCTGATAAATGATTCTTCCGGCACCAAGATTCATGTGGCCGACTTCAGAATTCCCCATTTGTCCTTCAGGAAGTCCTACATTAAGTCCGTCCGTGCGCAGTTCGGCAGTCGGGTATTTTTGAAGGAGACTTTTTATAAACGGAATATTGGCATTATCAGGAGCCGAAACTTTAGGGTCAGGGGATTTTCCCCAGCCGTCTAATATCATCAGGATGACTTTTTTATTCATCGAAAATAAATTTTCGCAAAGATAACGGATTTATAAATCGGGCGGGTTAATTAAAACCTAAAAACCGACTGTGTCAGGCTAAAACCATTTTTTTGCGCTATTGTAATCGATATAGTAACGGAAGCTTACCGAAAATATGTTATTCAGGCTGTTGTCAAAAAGGTTTTTGAGATTGTCTCCAATGTTCCGTTGGATGGTATTCCGGGAATCCAGCGCATTGTTTCGGTACAATACTGAAATCTGGCTGGCCGGGGCAAACCACCAGGAATAAGAAAGGTCAAAATTCCAGACATTAAAGTTTTCGTCCAAATCTCCTGAAAATGCAGTGGTGCCAAGATACCCATCATCCTGTAACACAAAAAACTCATGGTTGTCTGAAAAAGACCAGTAATAGCGCGCAGTGAGGTTTATTGTCATTTTATTGTTAAGGGCAAATTTTCCGGACAATTCGTTGGTGATGGTTTTAATATTCCTTTCAGCATAATAAATATCCGTACCGTCATAGGCGACAAAACCACGGTCGTTCATTGATCGGAAATAGTTAAAGCCGTAAATCAGTAAAATCTTATCATTGATGCGGTATCTCGGGCTAAAAAAGAAGCCGTAATCCTTGCGCCCTTTCTCGTCATATAATTTAGCGGACGGGTTGAAGTCAATAGCAAGCGTATTGTTGTAGTTTGAGGAGAAAACAAAATACGATATCATGCTTCTCGGGATGTACGAATACCTGCCGGAAACCCTGGGCTGGTAAAAGTCAAAACTCTCAAGCGGACTCAGTTGGAACAGAAATTTATAATAGTCGTTTTTGAGCGAATTCCCTTCCGCAGAAAAGTTGATGAAATTATCCTGGATTTTTCCGGTGGTATTTTCGAGCTCCACACTCGATTTAACATCCGTCCGGAAGGTGTTAAAAAGCTTGTTCGGATTCAGGATCCGGTAACTGAAATCTGCATAAACGTTATGGTAATCCGTTTGAAAACCAATCCCAAGATCATTGAGGTCATAGTCCGCGGATAGGTATTTCCCGAAGAGCGTATAACGGTATTTGCCGCTCGTTTTCTCAAAATTAACCGATGTCTTGAAGCCATCATAATTGCCGGCGGTATGGATCGTGCTGTATTTGAAATCCCCCGAAAGGTTATACGAGTTTTCTTTCGTATTCAAATCAAAAAGCAATCCGGCCACATTTGCATCCCGGTAACTTCCTTCCCTGAAGGTATTGGTATTGACTAACGTCACCGATGAGTTCTGGTTGAAACGCTGGTCGAGCACCAGGACGTTATAGTTTGTAAGCGGCTCCACCACAACCTCGCGCTTTTCGCCCGTAGTATTGTTCTGGATGGTAGCGTAGGTACGCTCGGTCACGGCATTCAATACCCCGATTCCCAGTCCTTTTTTTGTGCGCCCTGAGACTTTTACCGCATTCAGTAAGTTTACCGTCGCAGGCACGCCTGAAATGGTTTCACTACCGGCATCATAATCCGGGGTAAACCTTGGCGCACCGCCAATCCTTCTGGAATATAAAAGCGCTCCTTTGTTGAATAAATCGGTTCCCTCTGTAAAAAATGGGCGGTTTTCGGTGAACTGTTGCTCAAACGGACTCAGGTTCAGGATGACATTATCAAAACGGGTCTGCCCGAAATCGGGGACCAGAATCGCATCTAAAGTAAACGAATCATTGATGCCGTATTTGATGTCCATCCCAGCCTTGAACTTATTCGCTGAGCCGGATTCGTTATTCTCATAATAATAGGAGGAATAGGGGATAAAGAATAATCTTGTCGAGGTCTTTACATTCTCTATGCCTTCAAGAACACCGTTCTGGTTGCGTGTTGAACGGATTTCAGAGTCAATCGGGCTCCACGTATAATGTTGCCGGTCACGACGGATGCTTCGGTAAAAGTTAAGCCCCCATGTCTGCACTTTTTCTTTTGAAAAACGAAGGGCTGCGTAAGGAATTTTCATTTCGACGGTCCAGCCAAAATCGGTAATCAGGACTTCACTGTCCCATATGGCATCCCACGAAAAATCCTGGCTGAAATTATCAGGGGCAACGTCACCATCCTCTGTGGCAAGGCGGTCAAGTTGTACACCCGAAGCGGTTACGAAAAACTGGAAATCCTGTTGGCCGTCGTTAAATCCGTTAATGAAAACCCCGAATATGTCAGCCGTACCGACATTATCACGCTGGGTGATTTCTTTCCTGATCTTCTGAGGGTCTTCGTCATGCATAGTGGCAGCGATGTACACGGCGTCGTTGTCATATAAGATACGGACTTCAGTATTCTTGGTACTGTCAATTGGTTTGCCATTGTCGGGCTGGAACATTACAAAGTCGCCTGCAATCGGAGCCGTTTTCCATACCGCTTCAGTGAATTTGCCGTCAATAATAATTTTCTCAGGAGTAGTTTTAGCGACGAGAACCTTTTTTTGAGCCGATGATATTAAGCCTGCGAGCAAGAACAGCAACAGGAAAAATTTACAAATACGACTCATACGGGTTTTGGTTGTCTGGCAAAAGTAAATATTTATCACAAATTTCACCTAAACAATACAATAATAATACAGTAGCTGCGTTTTATCAGTCCTACCCGATTCCATCGCAAAAGTTAAAATTTGACTATAAATTTGGCTTTCAGTATTTGTCAGCTTACTTTTGCCATCCCAAGGACGCAATATTAACTTAAACATTTTCAATGGTATACAGAATATCGGCAGTCATTATTTTCTTTCTGACGAGCTTTTCCCCAATCGAAAAAATAACAGAGAAAAAGGCTTTGGCAGGCATCACCACCAAAGCAGTATCAACCTTCGAAACCGAGGCGGCCAGTGTGTACAAAAGCCTCAATGCTAACAATTTCAACCTGCCTGACATGCAAAGTTTTGCGCAGGGCCTGCAGGGATTTTACGATTTAAAAGCCAAAGGCGTCATCAAAAAAGACATCTTAACCCTGATTGACTTTAGCAAATCCTCTAATACCAAAAGGCTTTGGGTGATTGATTTGTCAACCAACACCATCCTGTTCCAGTCACTCGTAGCACACGGAAGGAACAGCGGTGAGGAATTTGCAAACGTCTTTTCCAATGCAGCAGAATCCTATAAAAGCAGCCTCGGACTATACGTTACCGGAGAAATTTATAACGGTAAACATGGTGCATCTTTGAAACTGGACGGTATGGAGAAAGGCGTCAACAATGCGGCCCGCGCACGCGGTGTCGTCATGCATGCCGCCGATTATGTTTCGGAATCGTTTATCAGGAACAACCATCGTTTGGGCAGAAGTCAGGGCTGTCCCGCGCTTCCCGCCGAACTTAATAATGAGATTATTAACGTGATTAAAGACAAATCCTGTCTGTATATTTATCATCCGTCACGCGCTAAAGCGGTAACGGATGTATTGTCATCATAGTATTTCCTTATACATAAGATAATGCGGCCCCACGTTTTCGATCTCGAACAACGGGCCGCTTTTTTTGTAGCCACATTTTTCATAAAACCCGACCGCACTGACCCGTGCATTAAACCAAATCAGTTTTCCATGCTGATTTTTGAGATATTCCTCCGTCGTACGCAGCAATTCCTCACCATAACCTTTTTTCTGGTGTGACTCCCGCACAGCCATTCCGCGCAATTGGAATTGCAAATCGCTTTTAAAAGCGGGATTTCGACTTTCCAAAATCGTAAGTATAGCGGCAAGTTCTTCATTTTCATACAGTCCAAAGTGCACTGTCGTCAGCAAATCATCGCCATCAAAATGGCAGCTTTCCAAAGCCCGGCCCTTGCGCAATACTTCATGCCGTACCGGGTAGGTTTCCAAAGCGGTAATAGTCCTTATTATCTTCATTTATTGGTTTTGTAACTTTTTAAGGATAAATCAGTTAGAGGAACATCCCTGATTTCATCACTTTTTTTCATAAAAAAACTTGCAACTCAAAAAACTAATTACTTATATTTGCACCGTTAAACGCAGTTCATGGGACACTTTGTTAAATGAATCACGTTAAATCATGCGGAAGTAGCTCAGTTGGTAGAGCTCCAGCCTTCCAAGCTGGTTGTCGCGAGTTCGAGCCTCGTCTTCCGCTCCAAAAATCCCAAACTTTGTTTGGGATTTTTTTTTTATACATTCCGGCGGGAAGTTTATCCCGATATTTCGGGGCGCCTCGTCTTCCGCTCCAAAAATCCCAAGCTTTGTTTTAATTTCTGAGTGCGAAGTCACTAATTTAAAATTTACAGTTCATCATTTAAAGTATTTATGGCGTTGCCTTCGGCCCGCGCTTTCCGCTATATCTTTTGCTTCGTTGCACTCCGCAAAAGGATGCCGCTCCAATCGCTAACGCAGCCCCCGGGTCAATTCGCGACGCTAACGCAGTTGGGATAAATCACTGCCCGTTTCCAATTCAACAGCTTCGGTACCCTGCCTGAAAAGCCTTGCGGACAATTCGCCTTTCAGCGTAATTTTATCGCCTTTTACTTCCAGCCAGCTTCCTTCACGCAGTCCCAAAACCGGAATCGAATTGAACGCATGGAACTCCTTAATCCTGGTTTCCCGGGTTTCTCCCATATGTTTCGACTGTAGGTCTGCATCCAGATAATGGGGATTGAGGTTGAACGGAATCATCCCAAGCGTCGTGAAACTCGGCGGATAGACAATAGGCATGTCATTTGTCGTCTGCATCGTCAACCCCGTGATGTTACTGCCTGCACTGCTCCCGAGATAGGGAACGCCGCGTTTTATTGCATTCGCCAGTGCTTCCATTACCCCAAATTTATACAATTGCGAAACCAGTAAAAACGTATTGCCTCCTCCGGTAAAAATGCCTTCGGCTTTGCTAATCGCATCGGCCGCATCCGCAAATTCATGTAGCCCCAAAGCATTTATCCCAATTTCAGCAAACGCCTCTCCGACTTTGGCAGTGTACTCCTGATGTGTAATACCTCCGGGCCTGGCATAAGGGATAAAAATAATGTTGTTGCAGCCTGCAAAATGCAATTTCAGCTCGGGTAGCAAATATTCGAGATAACCGCTTCCGTGTAAGGTCGAGGTACTCGCAATGATCATGTTTTTCATAGGTCGTGATTTTCGATAAAGATATAGCGCTTTTCCGCAAAAATAAAGCGCTTTCAGTAAAGTATTACATGCTAATTAACAGAAATTTACGATTTCGTTGGCAGTAATTTGGCATGGATTTTAAATATTTTTACGCCATAATTTCCCTTGACACTCCCAAACATGTACAAAAACTATTACACCTTACTTTCTTTCTTTATCCTTTTGCTGGTCAATGGCCAGGACCGTGTCAGGAATATTAAAGGTAAGGTTACCGTCGATTTTTCGAACCCCGCCGACATCAACGTTATCAATACCAGAACTGAAAAATATGCGATTACCGGGGAAGACGGCTATTTTGCGATACAGGTAAAGGAAGGGGATACACTGATGTTTTCGTCAGTAAACATTAAGCCCAAAAAGATTGCCGTAAGCTGCGAGGATATGGAAAGCGACAAAATTTATGTGAAACTGGAAACCTCCGCCATACAGCTTAATGAAGTGGTGGTTGTAAATTACCGGAACATAAACGCCGTATCACTTGGAATTATTCCGGCAGGGCAAAAAAAATACACCCCCGCTGAAAGGCGGCTCAAGACAGCTACCGGCGCCGATGCGCAAATCGGGCTCGATACAAAATTCTCGATTGATCCGTTGCTCAACGCAGTTTCCGGACGAACAGCGATGCTGAAGAAAGCACTGGAAACAGAGAAAAAAGAAAACTGGCTGCAAAAGATACAGGATTTGTACACCGAGGATTTTTTACTGGAAACGTTAAAAATCCCGTTCGATTATATCAGGGGATTTCAGTATTTTTTAGTCGAGAGTCAGCCTTTTCTCAATACATTAGCGTCAAGAAACAGCTCCATGTCTGATTTTCTTGTCGGGGAACTCGCTGTAAAATTTATCGAAAACATCGCCAATGAAAAAAAATAGTACGCT
Source organism: Erythrobacter sanguineus (assembly GCA_943367895.1). GTDB lineage: Bacteria > Bacteroidota > Bacteroidia > Flavobacteriales > Flavobacteriaceae > Flavobacterium. The sequence goes on from CALRKC020000014.1 coordinate 9,773, forward strand.
CTTATTGATCTGCTTTTTAATCTCCGGTTTCGTCTTCGCACAGGAAGAAAAACTAATATTAGGTACCATCATTGTTAAAGATGGCAATGCCAATGAGATACACATTCTGAATCTCGTCAACGAGAAAGAAGTAATCACTGATGCAGGCGGAAACTTTTCCATTCCGGTAAAGACGGACGACATACTGCTTGTTTCCGGTACAAATATCGATCTTCAAAGAAAGGTAATTGAAAAGGCAGATTATGATGCCGGGAAGATCACTATTGAGACTGCGGCAAAAGCGACCGAGCTGGAAGAGGTACAAATTATCAGATTCAATGCGGTAAGCCTCGGGATTTTATCAAAACAGCCAAAGCAGTACACACCCGCAGAACGAAAAGTCTACACGGCAAACAGTACGGCAATCGATGCCCTGATCAACCTGATCACCGGAAGGACGAAACAGCTCAAGGCCAATGCAAAGATTGAGCAGAAAGAATTCCTGCTGGAAAAGCTGGATGGATTGTTCCCGGATTCGTTTTATGAGGAAAATCTCGGAATCACCAAAGACAGAATCAAAGGTTTTCATTATTATATAGTCGAAGACAAAAAATTCGTTGAGACGCTTAAGTTAAAGGACCAATTGATGGCAACTTTCCTGATGGTTGAACTGGCAAGGACTTACAACGGGCTATCGAATGACAAAAAATAACCTATTCCTGCTGCTTTGTTTTTTATTCCTGCAGCTCGTCGCTTCGCAGGAAAGGAAAATTATTGGAAAAATCCTCGTCTCAGACGGGTCTCCCGCAAATGTGCATGTTGTAAATGTCGCCAACGAGCAGGAAGTGGTTAGCGACGTACAGGGCGCATTCAGCATTTCTGCAAATATCGATGACGTACTGGTATTCAGCGCGGAACATCTTGAATTTCAAAGACTGATTGTCGAAAAAGACCTGTATTATAAAGGTAAAATCGAGATTACTATGATCGCCAAACCATTAGAGCTGGACGAAGTTAAAATTGTAAATCACAACAATATTAACGCAGTCGATCTGCGGATTTTGGCTAAACCTGCAAAAGAGTATACACCGGCTGAAAGAAGATTGAGGACAGCCGGAGATTTTAAGCCAGTTCAACTTCTCGGGATTATAGCAGGCGGTATGGAATTCGATCCCATCATCAATGCCATCAATGGCAAAACAAAACGCCTGAAACAGGAAGTGAAGCTCGAAAAGAAGGAGCTGCTTTTGGCGAAAATCAGCGAGAATTATACCGATACATTCTTCACGGATCATCTTAAAATTTTACCGGAATACATCAATGGTTTCAAATATTATCTTGTGGAAGACGCCGCTTTTGCAGCAACCTTTTCCAACAATAATGCCGAGCTTACTGTTATTGAAATGATCAGGAAGGCTGCTGATTTCAATAATGACATAGCAGGTGAAAAGAAGTAGTATCTTTGAAAAATGAAAAAGGTTGTCTTTTATTTGGTGTTACTTGTTATCCTGAGCAGTTTTTCGGCACATAAGTTTTACGTTTCTATTTACCAGATTCATGTGGCTACGGATAAAAAGCGCATTGAAATTACCGCCCGAATTTTCGCAGATGACCTGAACAACGCGGTTACAAAGCGCTTCAATAAGAAAACACATATCGGCGAGACAAACGAAACTCCCGAGGATATTGACCTGCTTAAGAAATACCTCAACGAAAAATTCACCATTAAAATCAACGGCCGGAAAAACGACGTTGTCTACCTTAGCAAAGCGCTGGAGGCGAATGTGGTGATTTGTTATTTCAGGATTTTGGGCGTAACAAAAACCAACAAAATAGACATATACAACTCGGCGTTGATGGAGCTTAATGATTCCCAGCAGAACATAATTCAGTACAGTAAAGGCAAAGAAAAACAAAGCCTTTTACTGACAGCTGGAAGCCCTTCCGGAGTAATAAAATAACAGCATCACTTATTAGTATCAATGAAAAATATTAAGTTTCCACTTTTGTTCCTGTGCTTTGTAAGCCAGATTTTTTATGCACAGGATAAGCCAAAATCCAAAGAATCGGGTCATGAGGATGTGAACAAATTCCGCCAGATGTATGACCTCCTGGCTACACCCAATATGTACAGGACGGCATCGGGAGCACCTGGTCCGGAATATTACCAGCAGCAGGCTGATTACAAAATCAATGTAGAGCTTGATGACAAAAACCAGAAATTATTTGGCTCAGAAATCATTACGTATACCAACAATGCCAGGGAATCGCTGGATTACCTGTGGGTCCAGTTAGACCAGAACCGCGCCGCAAAAAATTCCCAGTCACCGCTTGCGGAGAGCCAGGGGCCTGATTCGAATATGGGTGTGCGTGGTTTCTCGAAAAAATTCCTCCAGGAAAAATTTGATGGCGGATTCAAGATTGATTACGTAAAAGATAAAGCGGGAAATGCTTTGTCGTATACCGTCAATGAAACCATGATGCGCGTCGACCTCCCAAAGCCACTGAAACAGGGTGAAAAATTTTCTTTCTCAATCAAATGGTGGTACAACATCAACAATTATATGATTGACGGTGGCCGCTCCGGTTATGAGCATTTTCCTAAAGACGGCAATAACCTGTATGTACTGGCGCAGTTTTATCCGAGGATGGCCGTCTATAACGACGTCGAAGGCTGGCAGAATATGCAGTTTTGGGGAGGCGGTGAATTTGCGCTGCCGTTTGGGAATTTTGAAGTGAATATTACGGTTCCCGCAGACCATATCATGGAGGCTACAGGCGTTTTGCAGAACCGATCAGAAGTTTTTACTCCGGAGCAGCTTAAAAGATATGCACTGGCTGAAAAATCGTATGACAAACCAATAATTGTGGTAACGCAGGATGAAGCTGCAGCCAAAGAATCTTCTTTTTCCGCTGAAAAGAAAACCTGGAAATTCAAGGCAGAAAATGTTCGCGATTTCGGGATTGCGACATCAAGAAAATTAATTTATGATGCGATGGCGGTAAAAATCGGTGACAAGAACGTTATGGCGATTTCCGTTTATCCCAAGGAAGGCAACCCTTTGTGGGAACAGTATTCTACCCGGGCCGTGGCACACACACTCAAAAGCTATTCAAAATACACCTTTGATTATCCTTACCCGAAAGCCGTTTCGGTAAACGCGCAGGATCAGGGCATGGAATATCCGATGATCTGCTGGAATTTCGGACGCCCGGATGAAGACGGCAAATATTCAGATGGGGTGAAATACGGGATGCTCGGAGTCGTAATCCATGAAGTCGGGCACAATTTCTTTCCAATGATTGTCAATTCCGATGAAAGGCAATGGACCTGGATGGATGAAGGCCTGAACACCTTTATGGAATACCTTGCCGAGCAAACGTTCGACCCAAATTTCCCTTCCCGTCGCGGACCTGCCAAACTGATTGTGCCTTATATGAGCGGCGATCAGTCCGGACTGGTGCCGATCATGACCAATTCAGAAAGCATCAAGCAGTTTGGGAATAATGCTTATGGTAAGCCCGCCGCCGGGCTCAATATTTTACGCGAAACCATCATGGGCCATGAATTGTTTGATTTTGCATTCCGTACTTACGCCAACAGATGGAAATTCAAACATCCTACTCCCGAGGATTTCTTTCGTACCATGGAAGACGCCTCGGCTGTAGACCTGGACTGGTTTTTCAGGGGATGGTTTTATACCACTGATTTCAATGATATAGGGATTAAGGAAGTGAAAAGATATTTTGTAAGTACTGAAGAGCCAAAAGGCTATAAGGAAGCACAGCAGGAATTCAGCCCAAGAAAAAGGAGGACTGCCGCCGGGCCGCAGGTGTTTATGCTGTCAAAAGACAACGAAAATTACAAGCCGGAACTGGACAAGCCGTTCAATTATAAGGAAGCCAAACCCCTGGCGGAATTTGTCGATGCTAATTTTACAGCTGAAGAAAAAGCCAAGCTTGCCGACCCGAAGTATTTCTACCATATTACCTTCGAAAAACCGGGTGGACTCGTA
>CALRKC020000015.1:0-13517 GCA_943367895.1 Erythrobacter sanguineus
TTATTAATTAGTAATCAAAACGTGATAGATGAATCCACTCCAAGCCGGGTTGGATATTTTTTTATAAATAGTTTTATAAACGTGTCTTTTTGAGAATTTATTTATTAAATTTATTCTCTTAAAGGGAATTTTAAATAAATACTAAAAGACACGTAACATGAAAAACATAACTACCCCAGTACTTTTTTTCCTGATGTCAATTTCTGGTACTGCGCAGGTTGGGATTGGTACTACAGATCCAAAAGCTACATTGGACATCCAGATTGACAACCCATCGGCACCCACAAATGAAGATGGCTTCCTGCTTCCCAGGGTTGCAAACTTCCCCGTATCGTCACCAGTATCCAAAGGCCTGATGTTTTACCTGGACGACAGTGATGATAACAATGTACAGCCAGACGGCTTTTATTTCTGGACGGGTGCCAAATGGGATGCTTTCTCAGGTTGGAAGCTCGACGGCAATATCGGAACAACAGCTCCCTCGGTTCCGACCGGAACTGCGGCAAACAATCATTTCCTGGGCACCAATGATGCTGTCGACTTTGCGCTTGCCTCCAACGGCAAGGAAAGAATGCGCATCAGTAGCACCGGAAATATAGGCATTGGAAAAATTAATCCGACAAAAAGACTTGATATCGATGCCAATAGCGATTTCATTAAGATCGACAATCTGGCTTCAAAAAATACTACTTCAAAAACATATTATACAGTTATCGACGCAGCAACCAATGAGATAGGAATATCGCAGGTTGAGAATGTAGCGGGACAGATTATGCGGATTGGCGTTGATGACGGAATCACCTATAGTTCAACGGAAAAAGCATTGCGTTTCAAAGATAACAACGACGCGACTGAAATGGGTTCAGTAAATTTTATCAATTCCATTACGGGTAGCAGTTTTACCGAAGGAGGTTCTGCAGCAACCGATAAAGACCTGATCAACCTGCCTGCCGGGACTTATCGTATCACGCTTAAGGTAAATTATATTTCTGATGCCGGTTCCCTGCTGCAAATAGGAACTTCGAACAGTATTTCATTCCGGATTTTATTGAATAACGCCGAGTATTCCAAGCACTATACCTCGTTTATTACAACCGGCGTGTTGGGAATCGGGCTGCTTTCAGGAGGCAGCGTCAATGAGTTTGTTATTACCGATTACATCCAACTGCCCGTCTCATCCAACATCTACTTTACCACCAGGCGGGAAGCAGGAACACAGAACTATTCCATTTATGAAAAAGAAACGGCGAGCGGGATAAATTCTTACCGGTCGGTAATCATGGTTGAAAGGCTGAGATAGTATTTTAACGCAAAATGTTCTAAAGACAACCTGCTTTTTTCTTACATTCGTTACACCTAAAAATAGAAAATGAAAATTGCAATTGTCTGTTATCCGACGTTTGGGGGAAGTGGCGTCGTTGCTACGGAACTAGGCCTGGAATTGGCCCGTCGCGGACATGAAATCCATTTTATTACCTACCGTCAGCCGGTTCGGCTGGCCTTGTTAAATCCGAACGTACATTACCACGAGGTCAATGTTCCCGAGTATCCGTTGTTTCACTACCAACCCTATGAACTGGCACTTTCCAGCAAGCTCGTCGATATGGTAAAGTTGCACAACATCGAGCTGTTGCATGTTCATTATGCTATTCCACATGCCTATGCAGGCTATATGGCAAAGCAAATGCTCAAAAGTGAAGGTATCAGGATTCCGATGGTGACGACGCTGCATGGTACCGACATTACCTTGGTTGGAAACCATCCGTTCTACAAGCCGGCTGTTACTTTCAGCATCAATAAATCGGATATTGTGACATCGGTTTCCCAGAGCCTCAAGGATGATACCTATAATTTATTCAATGTCAAAAAGGAAATTCATGTTATCCCGAATTTTATTGAGCTCAATAAGAATCTCGATGACTCCAGTATTCCCTGCCACCGGTCGGTTATGGCGAAGCCTGAAGAACGTATCATCACACACATCAGTAACTTCAGAAAGGTAAAGCGCATCCCTGATATCGTAGATATTTTCTACAAAATACAGCAACAGATACCGGCAAAGCTGATGATGGTGGGGGATGGGCCTGAAAAAATTAAAGCGGAACAACTGTGTGACAAGCTTGGCATCAGCGATAAGGTAATCTTTTTTGGAAACAGTAATGAGATTGACCGAATACTAAGCTATACCGATCTGTTCCTTTTGCCGTCAGAAACCGAGAGTTTCGGACTGGCTGCATTGGAAGCAATGGCATGGAGCGTCCCGGTAATCTCCAGCAATTCCGGCGGATTGCCTGAAGTTAATTTTGACGGTATATCCGGATTTCTGAGCGATGTGGGCGATACCGATGCTATGGCGGCAAATGCCCTTAAAATATTAGCGGACGATGCATCGTTATCAACATTCAAGAGCAATGCGCTGGGTGTGGCAAAACAATTCGATATAACAAATATTCTGCCTTTGTATGAGGCACTTTACCATCAGGCCTTATCTAAAATTGCATTATGAAAAAGATTCTATTCCTTTTTGTCGCTTGTACAGCGCTATCCTGTAAAACAACAAAAACAGTAAATACAGGTGCATTATATGAAGTCCTGGCCGAAAGAAGTACCGGCGGCGCACAGATAAAATTTTATGAGATCATCTCTGAAGCCAACGAATTTAAGATGATCAAAAACGATCCTGCCTTGCGGAAAAAAGTAAAACCAAACGATATTGATTCTGCTAATTTCGTCATCTTAAGTGCGGGCGAGAAAAATACCGGCGGCTACAGCATAGGAATTGAAAAAGTTGAAGAGACTGATAAGAACATTATCATTACCGTTAAGGAAGAAGGTCCAAAGCCCGGTGAGATGGTGACAGAATCGCTTACAACGCCATTTGCGATTGTAAAAATAAACTCTAAAAAAGAAATCATTTTTAATGAATAAAAAAATCCCGCCTTTCGAGCGGGATTCTTGCTTATTGTCAGTCTTAAAACTGGAATCTTAGTCCAAGCGCGATATCAGGTCCGAAATTATCATCCCTGAAATCATCTCCGAAATACAATTCCGGACGGATGTCAAGTGAAATCTGTAACGGGATGTCAAAATTATATTCGATCCCAATATCACCGGCCGCTACCAGAAATGTTCCGCTGTCGTCTCCATCAAATCCCGGAGGAACATTGTCGATACTGTAACTTCCGATTCCGCCTCCAACTCCGGCAAACCAATAGAACCCGCCGTCGATATTCCAAAACCATTGGTATAAACCTACCAGCTTGTACGCATCATAGTTTTTATTATCTCTCCATCCCAAATCCAATTCCAGGCGATTATTCCCTGAAAGGCGACGCTGATAGGAAATCTCACCACCGAATCCGTCGTTGTCTCCCAAACGCAAACCCAGGGCATTTTTTGAAACATCCTGTGCATTAGCACTGAAAGCCAGTCCAAGCAGCATAATAGCTGATAAAAATAATTTTCTCATAATAATCTGTTTTTAATGGTTTAGTTCCTTATTAACATTGCCAAAGGTAAACGCTATTGCCGCGAAGATTGTTATGAAATTTCCTCCTAAATTTTATAAATAAAAACGGCTCCCAAAAGATGAGAGCCGCTCTTAATTGTAAAAAATACCTTATTTAATTTGTGGTCAGCTGCGCAACAAAATAGTTGTCAAGTACTTCCTGCTGGTTTTGGGTTCCCGACGATGGGAACGGAAGCGCTATTCCCAATAACGACAAATCCGCGAGCTGATAGGTGATATTGGTATTGGCAAACACCATCCCAATACCGTCAACATAATATTGCATTGAAGTCAACACGTCTTGGTTTGGAAGAATATTAATTGGAAAACCGCCGAAACTGCTGGAAACAGTCAGGTTCAGGATTGTCTTTACGGGCTTAACATTAGTGTAGTCTGTGCCGTCCGGTGCTGTAAATGTGGGCAAATCAGCCTCTGCGATCGACTTTAATGTGTAGTTTATCGTAACCGGAAAACCCTGTAAATCCTGCTGTATGGTTCCCGAAACCGAAGCCAGCTGCTGGTTTGCGGTTGCATTTTTGTCAAAAACAACGAAATCAGTCAATTCCAGTTCTATGGGTAGCGCGTCACCTACGTTTACACCGGCACCGCCGGTCAGTAGCAGTTTACCGTCCATTTCACGCACACTGTTGCCTCTTAATGAATTGGAATAAAAGCCAACAGGCAAGGCCAGGGTTTTAAATTTCTTGTAAGTATTAGTGTTGATTACGGTGTCATTGGATACATAAAGTGAATCCCTACCGGTCAGATTATCACTGCCGGTAACATTATAAACCCAGTAATTGCCAACATTTATCGGGGTAAAATTTGTTTCAGCAACAGGATTGGATTCATCACTGGTAGAACACGACGCTAAAAAGCCAAAGGCCAACGCCAACAGTAACAGCTTGTTTTTCATAAAATTGAGTTTAGTTTGCCGCTAATGTAAGCAAAACATACTAATTCCTCAAAAAAATCGGATATTGTGCCAATTCCTTGCCAAGTTTGTCCTCAAATTCAAAATAATCCACTTCTTTCTGTAGCGGGTCGTCGTTGTAACTGTAAAGCTTCCAGCGTTTTTTATTGTATTCCAGGGCGGTCAGGTTTTCTACCCAGTCTCCTGAATTCAGGTACATCGTTTCGCCCCTTTTATCAGACATTCGCAGGATCTTGGGTTCATGAATGTGTCCGCAGATGACAAAATCGTAACCATTTTCCAACGCAATATCCGTGGCGGTTACCTCAAAATCAGAAATAAATTTTACTGCTTTCTTTACGCTTGCCTTGATTTTTTTTGAGAAAGAGTAGGGCTCCCTGCCCATACGCTTCAGGCACCAATTTGCAAAACGGTTAATCAGTATAAGGTAATCATAGCCTTTTCCGCCAAGTTTCGCGACCCACTTGGCATGATTCACAGACGCATCAAACACATCGCCATGGAAAATCCAGGCTTTCTGCCCGTCAAGGTCCAAAACCAGTTTGTCGGCAATCGAGAAATTTCCGATATGCGCCTCACTGAATTTACGCAGCATTTCATCATGGTTTCCGGTCAGGTAATACACCTTAGTCCCTTTCGTGGCAAAATCGAGGATTTTCTTCACTACCTTTAAATGCGATTTTGGAAAGTAAGATTTGCGGAATTGCCAAATGTCCACAATATCCCCGTTCAGCACCAGTACTTTTGGTTTTATTGATGAGAGATATTGGTGCAGTTCTTTTGCATGACAGCCATACGTCCCAAGGTGTACATCTGAAATCACAACCAGTTCAACAGCCCGTTTTTTCATAATTTGAAGTTTTACAAATGAACCATACCTGTGTAAACTGAATGTCAGGGCTATATTAAGAATTAGATAATTACGCCACGAGAAAATCAGAAAATGAAACCGGTCATATCATTATCTGATTTTCTAATTATCTATATTTGTAAAAAACCAAACCCATGGCCGGTAACTCTTACGGTACTATTTTCAGGATAACGACTTTTGGCGAATCGCACGGTGAGGCATTGGGAGGCATTATTGATGGCTGCCCACCCGGAATCGCAATCGACTTTGATGCCATCCGAAACGAAATGCAGCGCCGTAAACCGGGACAGTCTGCCATCGTTACCCAACGCAAGGAAGAGGATGAAGTAAAATTCCTTTCAGGCATTTTTGAAGGGAAGACCACCGGAGCGCCAATCGGTTTTACGATCGCAAACACCAACCAGAAGTCTGACGACTATACTCATATTAAGGACACTTACCGTCCCAGCCATGCCGATTATGTTTACGAAAAGAAATATGGCATCCGCGATTACCGCGGCGGCGGACGCAGTTCTGCACGCGAAACGGCAAGCAGGGTAGTGGCTGGAGCCGTGGCAAAACAGCTTTTGTCCGATATAAAAATCAACGCCTTTGTATCTTCTGTAGGCGATATTTTTATCGACAAACCGTATCAGGAACTGGATTTTTCAAAGACGGATTCGAATCCCGTGCGCTGCCCCGATGAGGCAACAGCGGTTAAAATGGAGGAATACATCCGTGAGATCCGTAAACAGGGCGACACGGTCGGCGGAACGATTACCTGTGTGCTGCAGCAGGTCCCTATTGGGCTGGGTGAGCCGGTTTTCGACAAACTTCATGCTGAGCTCGGCAAGGCCATGCTTTCCATCAATGCGGTCCATGGATTTGAATACGGCAGCGGGTTCTGCGGTGCGAGGATGAAAGGCAGCGAACACAACGATTTATACAATCCCGATGGCACAACGAAATCCAATTTATCCGGAGGCATACAAGGCGGCATTTCGAATGGCATGGATATTTATTTCAGGGTTGCCTTCAAGCCGGTAGCGACCATTATGCAAAAACAGGACACGATAGATAAAGACGGGAATAGGGTAGAAATGCAGGGGAAAGGCCGTCATGATCCCTGTGTAGTGCCGCGCGCCGTGCCAATAGTTGAGGCCATGGCGGCGATTGTCCTGGCCGATTTTTATTTAATTAATAAAATGTATTAGGAGCTATTCCGGCTGTACGCTGTATCTTTTATTTTTTAAAGAAAAAAATAAAAGGATGCCGCTTCCATCCGGGCTATATCGAAACCAAAACGAAAATATGAGCACACACGAAAACAAAAAATCAAACCTCACCAGAAACATCTTCATCGCCCTGATTGTTGGAATTGCACTGGGGTTTACCTTGAATAAATATTACGTATCAGACGAAAATGGCAAGATTGATTTCTATTCCCAAAAAACGGAATCTATTAACAATGAGATTAAAAACTATCTCCCGGATTCGGCGGCGGCCGGCTATAAGAAAGCCAAAGCTTCGTTGGTGAAATATGAAAAGCTCCATGCCGGTTTGCTGGCCGGAATTAACAATAACAAAGAAGATTTTGGGGATAATTATCTGGTGATCAGGGCAACCGAAGATTCCATCGCGAAATTCGGAAACCTGCTCAAAGCCCCAAAGAAAGATACCCTTACACCGGCATTCAGCAGCCTCAAAAGTCAGAAGGATTTTGCTTCAGAACGGCTGGCCGATATTACTAAGGCACGTGATAAGAAACTCGAATGGTTCGCGCTCATTGCCGATATTTTCCTGCGACTGATTAAGATGATTGTGGCACCGCTTGTATTTACCACACTCGTAGTCGGGATTGCTAAACTGGGTGACATTAAAACCGTTGGACGTGTAGGAGGGAAGACCATGCTTTGGTTTGTCTCGGCCTCGTTAATGAGTCTCGTGCTGGGCATGATCCTGGTAAACATTTTTAAGCCCGGTGAGGCTATGAATCTTGCGTTGCCTCTGGACAACCAAGCTACCGGAATCGACAAGGCAGCACTGTCGGTAAAAGATTTCGTGACCCACGTTTTCCCCAAAAGTTTCATCGAATCGATGGCCAATAACGAAATCCTGCAGATTGTGGTATTTTCGATTTTCTTTGGTGTGGCGGCAGCCGCATTGGGGGAAAAAAGTGAGCGCATCATCAAGGCGTTGGACTCGATGTCGCATATCATATTGAAAATTACAGGTTTCATCATGAACTTTGCACCCTATGCCGTTTTCGGGGCCATGACGGTAGTGATTGGAAAACAGGGAATCGGTATTTTAACCACCTATGCCATTTTCATCAGCGAATTCTACTTTGGGCTGCTTGTCCTTTGGGGCTTATTGATCCTGGCGGGTTCCGCGTTTATCAGGAAACGGGTTTTCATTTTGATTAAACGGATTAAAGATCCTATTCTGCTGGCTTTTAGTACCAGCAGTTCTGAAGCCGCTTTCCCGAAAACCATGCTGGAACTGGAGCGTTTCGGCTGCAGCGCTAAAATCACGAGTTTTGTGCTGCCTTTGGGTTATTCGTTTAACCTTGACGGCAGCATGATGTACATGACCTTTGCGTCAATTTTTATCGCTCAGTCCTATGGCATACATCTGCCTTTGGAAACACAGATTTCAATGTTATTGGTGTTGATGCTTACCAGTAAAGGTATTGCAGGTGTGCCGAGGGCGTCGTTGGTCGTGATTGCGGGAACGCTGGCGAGTTTCAACATTCCTGAAGTCGGGATTGCCTTACTGCTGGGGATTGACCCGATATTGGATATGGGCAGGAGCGCCACGAATGTGGTTGGGAACAGTATCGCGACCGCTGTCGTCAGTAAAATGGAGGGGGAGCTGTCGGATAGTCAATAATGCGACAGGGATGGAAGCGGCATCTCCCGATTTAGAAAAACAAGGCTTTCAGCCGTAGTTTTTGTTAATCGGGAATACAGCGGACAGCCCGGCCGTTCGCCCAAATAAATCAAAGAAATTTTGCCTTCAATTCAGGTGTGGGCATCATGCAGGAATCTTTTTTGCCATACCAGCTGTACCGGTTGGCGGCAACATAATCATAAATCGAATTCCGCAATGCTGTTGGGATGACGCGGAAAACAACGCCGAGATGGAACAGTCCTCCGAATTCCTTCACAATCTCGATTACCGCCGAGGATTTGTAGAAATAAGCGCTTCCCGGCTCATACAACACCACACTGTCGATGTTTTTGGGGTCAATCCCGATGTGCTTCAGTATTTCCTGCCCCAGTTCAGATTGCAGTGCCACAAACCGGAATATATCTTTTTTATCATGCCTGATGACGTACCGCACGAAGCGGTCGCATAGGTTACAGACGCCGTCGAAGAGGATGATTTTTTTGTTTTTAGGGAGGTTCATAAATTAGATGACTGGTTGATCAGAAAATTAGCTAATGTGCGGGTTGTCGATAAATTATAACTGATATTAATGTGCTGAAATCCAGATTAAATGACAATTTTCTAACTATCTAATTTCGGCATTTTCTAATTACTTCTTCGCTTCAACAAATTCAAGCGATTCCAGGTTCACGGTCGATGTAAACACGCCATAGTTCACCACCGCCTTGTTCTTCTCGATTTTATCAATTGATCCAACAGCACGGCCATCCTGCATCCGGACGCGGTCACCGACTTTAAGCACTGGTTTTGGCTTTTCCGGAAGCTGTGCGGCCTTGATTTTCTTTTCTTTTTTCTCTTTACGGATTTCTTCGACCTTGACTGCTACTTCTTTAATAATCTGCTGCTGCTGGATTTCCTTTTGCTTTTGCTCTTTTACAGTTGCTTTTTTGCGCTTGGCGCTTTCAATTTCGATAAGTTTCAGAAATTCCCCGATGATGGCTTTCTTGTCTTTGTTATTGACGTACCGATCCGCCATTTCGTCGATTTTCTGACCCATATAAATCAGTTTTTGATTGCTGTCATACAGTTCCTGGTAGCTTTCAAGTTTCTGCTTGATTTTGGTATTGATGTTTTCCATCTTTTTGCTTTCCTCCCGCGCTTTGGTCTCTTCTTCTTTCAGGATGTTTGAGGTTTTTTCCAGCTTGGAACGCTCTTTCTGCAGCGTTGCAATCGTTTTGTCAAAACGCACTTTGCCAACCTCAATCTTTTTCTTTGCGCGATTGATCAATCCAAATGGAATGCCGTTTTTCTGCGCGACTTCAAACGTAAACGAACTCCCGGCCTGGCCCAGCACCAGTTTGTACATTGGCTCGAGTGATTTCTCATCAAAAAGCATGTTGGCATTCATGGCATGAGGCAGTTCATTTGCGAGAATTTTCAGGTTTGAATAATGCGTCGTAATGATCCCAAAAGCTTCCCGATGGTAAAACTCTTCCAGGAATATCTCTGCCAAAGCGCCACCAAGTTCGGGGTCAGATCCAGTACCAAATTCATCAATCAGGAAGAGTGTTTTTTTATTGCATTTCTTTAAGAAGTAATTCATGTTCTTCAGCCTGTAGCTGTAAGTACTCAGGTGATTTTCGATCGATTGGTTGTCACCGATATCTGTCAGGATCCTGTCAAACAGGAATGTTTCACTGCGCTCGTGCACCGGAATCAGCATGCCGGATTGCAGCATCAGCTGCAGTAACCCGACGGTCTTCAGCGATATGGTCTTTCCGCCCGCATTTGGTCCTGAAATGACGATAATGCGTTTGTCCTGCTTCAGCTCTATTGTCTGTGGGAATGTGGGTTCGTTTTTCTGTTTATTCGTGAGGTACAAGATCGGATGATAGGCATCCCGGAAAAACAACCGCCTTTCGTCTGTTATCCGGGGCAGGATGGCGTTGATCCTGACGGCATATTTGGCCTTGGCTGCGACCACGTCGATATCACTGAGGAAATCCTGATACTGTATGATCAATGGCAGGTAAATCCTGATTTCGTTGCTTAACTGCTTCAGGATGCGCATGATCTCCTCTTTTTCTTCGTATTCCAGATTACTGAGTTCCCTTGAATAGTTTAAAGTGGCTTCAGGTTCAATGTAGGCGATGCTGCCGGTTTTGGAACTGCCTAAAATGGAACCCTTTACTTTTCGCCTGTACATGGCCAATACCGCCAGCACGCGACGGTTCTGAACAAAACTTTCCTTAATATCGTCCAGATAGCCCAAACCCGAATATTGGGTGAGTGCCACGCCGAAACTCTGGTTTACTTTTCCGCGAACGGTATTCATCTCCCGACGGATATGCAGTAAATCCGGCGATGCATTGTCTTTGATCTCGCCATATTTGTCTACAATCTCATCGATTTTCCTGATAATTTCTTTGGTAAGTTCAATGCCGGAAGCTTTGCTGTTCAGTTGTGGGTAATAATCCTCGAATTTCCTGAAGAACTGCAATAGTATATTCACGGTTTCAGACAAAGATGCTATCTTCCTGAAACTGCCGGCTTCCAGAAAGCTGTTTTCAATCGCGAGGAATTTAATTTCATGTGCTACCGGGTCAAACCCGTGATTGGGAATGGCGTTGTTGTTCTGGAAAGAAGATACATATTCTGAAGTCTGGAATAAAGCCTCCATCAGGGATTCCTTGTCCTTAAATGGCGTTATTAATAACGCTTTTTCCTTACCGATATCGGTATTGCAAATCGCGGAAATGGTTTCAAGTATGGTGGTAAACTGCAAATCCTGCAGTGTTTTTTCTGTAATCGATATCATGTATTCAAAGCAAATTTTGAATTGCAAATTTACTCAAAAAAAGGATTAAGGTCTAATGTTTAAAGTTATTCGCAAGGGTTCAAAAAAGTTTAAACCTTAGTCCTTAAACAAATTCCTGTCAAACTGCTATTTTTGCCAAAAACCAACTCATGAACATTCATATTGACCCATCCTGGAAAGACATGCTCGTTGCGGAATTTGAGAAAACGTATTTTCAGGAGCTCATTTCGTTTGTTAAATCCGAGTATGCCACTCATACCTGTTATCCTCCCGGGCCTCAAATCTTTACCGCGTTTAACAGCTGTCCGTTCAATGAAGTGAAAGTGGTAATCATCGGTCAGGATCCCTATCACGGCCCGAAGCAGGCGAATGGTTTGTGCTTTTCAGTACAGGATGGCGTCCCGTTTCCGCCTTCACTGGTTAATATCTTTCGTGAAATCAATACCGACTTAGGAAAGGAAATTCCGCAATCCGGGAATCTGGAACGATGGGCAGCACAGGGTGTGTTGCTTTTAAATGCCACGTTAACAGTGAGAAGGGGAGAAGCCGGGAGTCACCAGGGACATGGCTGGGAAACTTTTACGGATGCCGTCATTGAACAAATTTCCGATCAGAAGGAAAATGTGGTGTTTCTGTTATGGGGTGGTTTTGCCAAAAAGAAAGGCGCGCGCATTGACCGTAACAAACATTATGTATTGGAATCCGGTCATCCTTCGCCGTTAAGCGCTAATAAAGGGCATTGGTTTGGTAATAAGCACTTTAGCAAGGCAAATGACTATCTGAAGCTGAAGGGAATTCAGGAAATCAAATGGTAAAATTATCAATTATGAATTACGAATTGCGAGGTGGTTCTGCGTAATTCACAATTTGAAACTCGCGATTAATAAAGCGTCAGCGCTCCTAGTATCTCTTCAGACATAAAGGGGCCTCCCGGGTAGGTCGCGGTATAATCGAGATTAAGCCAGATCTGGCCGTGCTCGTCAATATGATAATGTACCGTTTTGCCTTTGCTTTCTTCCTTAAATAGTATTTCCTTGATAATGAAATTGATTGCTTCAAAGTCCTTTTGTGTTCCGATAAGCATCTCAGGATACAAATGCGCGTTTGTACTGATAATCCTGGGAACGCCGCCAATGGCGCGGATACTGGCCGCCATTAAAATGGAATGGTCGTCGCAGTCGCCGGAAAAATGCTGTACGGTTTCGCTGGCGCGGGCTATGTATTCGCGCCCACGGGGGTCATTGACATAATTCCACCGTTTCTTGATTTCCTTGAAGACCGCAAAACACTGAATAGTGGTGCGGTATTCTCGGTATTTATTGATATTCCGAAAGTGCTTTGTCGTAGCCATCAATGCAAAATTCCTCACATCGGGATTGTCATATTCGATGGCATCAAGGATTTTGGATTTGTTTGGAAATGGAAGCAATTTGGCGATAATAATATCCTGCGGATTCGGATCTTCAGACATATTGTACAACATTGCGTTGTAATCTTCTGCAACAGTCCTGAAACCGAAATTGCCGAAAAGGCTGTTAAACAACAGGAAAACAAGGTAGGCGGCAATGCAAACAATGAGAATCCTGCGCAATAACCGCAACAACAGCTGCAATAAGACTACAATGACGATGAAAAGCAGGATGCGGTCGATTTCCAATGGCCATTCCGGGTCAATGATATTTTGATGGATGATAATGAATACCGGTATGGAAATCAGGATGTTCAATATAAAAATGATCACATCATCCCAGGGTTTCTTTACCCGGAGTTTTTCACTGATCGCCTTAATATTGGAAAGTTTCCACATTTGGATTTGTTGCTGTTACAGGGCTTTAACTATTTCAGCAAAAGTACTTTTTTTATCGATAAGAGATAATCCGACGAGTTGATTTTGGACATTGTTTAACATATTCTCGTCAAGATTTTCCTGAGACCACTCGGTTAAGGAAAGCCATGAAGTGATGTCTTCCTTTTTTTGATGAAAATCATTTGCCAGTCGCATTTCGATATTTTCTATTTGTTTGAAATAACGTGTTTTAGAATTAATTATTTCAAGTACTTTTTGTATTTCAGGCCATTGTTTTTCAAGCACTTCATTGCGTACCGCGATGACGAAGCACGGCCACGGCGTGGGGCAATCGGCAATACGGCGAAAGATCCCTTTATCGACTAATGGCTTGGTCATAAAGCGTTCCCACATAAAGTAATCGGCCCGCCCCGCTGTCAGTGCCTCGACAGCGCCGTCAATAGTGTTGACGATCTCAAATTGAAGCGCTGCGGTGTTCCAACCCTGATTTTCAGCGTTTACATAAGCCATCAGCTGTGATCCTGAACCAAGGCGGGAAATGGCTGCCGTGGTATTTTCAAGGTCAGCCATTTGGCGGTACTCAGCGTTTGCAGCGACGTGGATCCCCCAGATTAATGGCGTTTTTACGTAGACCTGTACAATTTTGGAAGGATTGCCGGATACGATGTCCTTGACGATCCCTTCGGTCAGGATTACCGCAATGTCCGT
>CALRKC020000016.1:0-13285 GCA_943367895.1 Erythrobacter sanguineus
AAATGCCCGTGTGGTGGCGTTTAACGTAGATCCGATGTTTAATAACGCTGTCGACGGACTGATGTATATCCGCATCGCTGATATACCCGAAAGCACCATGAAACCCGTTATGGAAGAGTTCCAGGCGGAATTGGAGCGAAAACTTCTTGAAAAAGGCGAAACTTTATAATTTAAAGTCTGCTAAAATCACGGTAATCTCCGATTTTAAGACTTTGATTGCCTGTAATTTTATAAAAAAAGTTTTCTTATTTATAACAAATCGAGAATTTACAAAAAAATTTATAATTTCTTGATAATTAATCATTTATTAACTTACTAATAAAATTACGATTAATGGCTTAAAAACCTGCTATTGTAAAAAAATTCTCATCGATTTCCCTTTTTACGTAAACAATTCTTATTTTATGTTTTAAATACGTTAATTTACTCGTTAAATTTATTTCGTTCGTATTGCAAAAATTCGTATGTTTGTAAAAAATTTAAAACTTAGAATGATGAAAAAACTTTTACTCACATTAACTTTCGTTAGTACGTTGAGCCTTAGTGCGCAAACAGATACTGAGACAAGTTCAGACAGCACCGACAACGGTTTTAACAAATGGTCTTTAGAACTAAACGGAGGTGTAAACAAGCCTTCAGCTCCTTTTGCGCCTGGATATTTTGCTGCAACACCAAGTTTCTTTAACGTTGATTTTGGAGCCAGATATATGTTTAATAACAAGTTCGGGGTTAAATTTGATGTTGCATATTACAAATTGCAGGACAACGAAAGTTCAATGCCTTTTAATACGAAATATTACAGAGCGGACATTCAGGGTGTGGCCAACATTGGACGTATCATGAATTTCGAGACATGGACAAAAAGAATTGGTGCTTTGATACACCTTGGAGGTGGTTACATGCAATTCAGGTCTGACAATTTAGACTATACTGATCGTGGTGGTAACTTTATCGTAGGTATCACAGGACAATATAAACTGGCGAAAAGGGTTGTGCTTACCGGAGATTTCACTTCTGTAACCAACGTTTCACAGGATAAGACTTTCGACGGTACGTCGGGAACAGGACAGCTTAGAGGGTTTTCAGGAGGTATTTTCTCCGGAACAATCGGTCTTACGGTATACCTCGGAAGCCACGATGAGCATGCTGACTGGTATGTTGATACCAACAAAAATGACGAAGAGCTTGACGCACTTAAGAAGAGGTTAGCAGATATGGAAACATATACCGCTGATACTGATAAAGATGGTGTTATGGACGGATTGGATGCAGAGCCTAACAGCAAGCCTGGTCTTGCAGTAGATTCTAAAGGAAGGACTGTTGACCTGAACGGAAACGGTATTCCTGATGAATTGGAAAGCTACATGCAGAAAACTTACGGAGACAGCAACAAAGGCGGCAGTAACGTAACCAATGTTCAAAATAACAGTGCTTTGGTTAAAGCGTTAATCAATGACGGTTATGTTACCTGTTATTATGATTATAACAAGTCTACGCCAACAAACGTTTCTACCGAAGGTATTGATTTCATCCTTACTTATTTGAGAAACAATCCAACAGCAACTGTTGACATTATCGGACACGCTGACGAAATCGGAAAAACACCATACAACGAAAAGTTATCTCAGGCAAGAGCTAACAATGTGAAAAGCATCCTTATGAAAGCTAAAATCGATCCTTCAAGGCTGAATGTGGTTGCTGCAGGTGAAGATGATTCAGTAGATAAAGATTCTGCCGGCGCAAGAAAATTAGTTAGAAGAGTTACTTTCAAAGTGAAATAGTAATCTTTCATCATCATAAAAAAACCCTGAAGCGATTCAGGGTTTTTTGTTTTTATGTTATTTGGGTTCGTGACCGTATTCTTCCTTTCGGCTTATTTTATTATCTGAAGGATGCTGACGGAATACTGTTAAATCGGAAGCGAGTCTTTTCTTATTATTTTACCATTGCCAGTTTCTTTGAAATGGTTTACAAAAACCACTTCTTTCGGTTTTTCATACTTATCCAGCTTATTAAAAATACCATCAGGCAGCGAAAAGGGCTCGCCCTCAACCACCAAAATCAGTTTTTCACCCAAATCCTTATCAGCAACGCCGGCAACAAAAAACCTGCGCTCAATGTTTTTATAGAGTTTTTCCTCAATCTGTTCAGGGCTTAATTTGATACCTCCGCTGTTAATTACATTGTCAATTCTGCCTTTCCATATAAATTGGGTTTCTGAAACCAAATCCACAAGGTCATTGGTGATGATGACCTCGGGGGAGATATTCGGCGCGGTGATCAAAAGACAATTTCGGTCATCCGTACTTATGGTAACATTTGGTAAAACTGTAAAACTGCGATCGCCAACTTTCTTTGCAGCGATATGGGACACTGTTTCGGTCATGCCATAGGTTTCAAAAGCCAGAATCGGCAATTTCTTTAGTTCCTTCTCAAGCGATGCATTGATTTTTGCCCCACCTACAATCAATTTCTTTATGTTGTGTAGCTCGTTGATTGAGTTTTGTGCCTGCAGTGGCACCATTGCGGAGAAGTCATAAGCGATGTCATTGTTTTTTAAAGGGCGTGCCGTGGGCGCAACAAAATCCATATCGAGGCCCAGGATAAAACCTCGGACGAGCATCATCTTGCCGGCGACATATTTAACAGGAAGGCAGTTCAGTACCTTATCTCCGGGCGCCAGGTCAAAGAAATCTCCGGTGGCCAAAGCAGAATTAACCATGGCCTGTTTCTCCACCCGGATCACTTTCGGAATGCCCGTGCTTCCGCTAGTGTTCATTTCAATAAAATCATTATGGTCAAACCAATCAAGAAGGAAATGGCCCACAGGTTTTTCAAAATCATCACCTTCTTTTATAAAACTATAGGCAACACGGCATAGATCATCGCGATCGAGATGAAAACCATTGAGCTTAAATTGATTGTGTACATTCAGATAGGTAGGCGTACTCATGATGATGGGTTTTGATTTTCTATGGGAGGAAGTACAATTTTTCCGAAGAGTTTTTCTTTCCATCCGGACCAATGATACTTTTTACTAAAGATAAATAAAAGAATCGGAAAAATAATCAGTATCGGGAAAATCACTTCCAGGCCGGCAGAAGGTTTTGAGATGTCAATTAACAGCGAATCCGTTTGGAAAACCGTCCAGTCAGAGGTGACTAAAAGTGCCCCGGTGATGTTGTTCGCCGCGTGGAAACCCAATGACAACTCCATCCCCTCATCCATTAGTGTCATAATACCAAGCAGAAAACCTGTGCCGATATAATACACCAGCAGAATATAACCCATTTTTTCCACTTCAGGATTGGCACAATGCAGCAACCCAAAAACTACAGATGTTAGAAAAAGCGGAATCCATCTGCGCTTTGATATCAGGCCTATGCCCTGCATTAAATAGCCACGGAACAGATACTCTTCAAAACTGGTCTGCAGCGGAATCAGAATCAGGCTTATCAAAGCCAACGCAAGAAAAGGCCTTAGGTTGAAATTATAAACAAAGCTTTCAGGACTCATCAGATAACTGATAAAAATCAGGGCAGCACTGAAAGTCCCCCAAATTATAAACGAAAAGAAAACCCGGTTCCAGTCGATCTCATTTCGTGTGGTCGTAAGTGAGCGTATTGATTGCCGGTGAAGATACTTGACCCAGAAAAAAAGAAGCATCAGCAAAAATGCAAAAGGAAGTAAGTTGATCATAAAGAACATGCTTTTTCCGTATTTGTCAATTTGATCCCTGATAAGTTCGCCCGTATCAGCCGGTGAAGCCGTGAAGTTTGCGGCCATAAGTCCGAAAAATACGAGCGGAAACGGAATGTAGGCGGTTAAATTACGGCGGTTATTGTAAGCTTGTTCTATAAACATAAAAAATCTTTTTTGTTCATCCAAAATTAGGATTGGCCTAATTTAATCCAAATTTTACAATTGAATTCGATTACTTTGCAAATAAAAATATGATACAGATCTATCATAATCCGAAATGCGCCAAATCCAGGGAATGTCTGGCCTTACTGGAAAATTTGGGTGAAGAGTATGAAATTCTAAAATATCTTGAAGAAACGCCGGATGAAAACGAGTTGAAGGGCATCATTAAAAAACTGGGCATTAAGGCGATTGATCTTGTACGCACCAAAGAACAACTCTGGAAAGACAAATTTGAAGGCAGAAAGTTGACGGCCGCCCCAGGTCATTAGAGCGATGGTCAGAAACCCGATTTTGATTGAACGGCCGATAGTCATAAACGGGGATAAAGCGATTATAGGGCGTCCAACGGAACGCGTTATTGATATAATCCGGTAGGGAATGGTGAATTTTTAACAAACCATTGTGAATTGCCGCCTAAACCAACCCGTACTTTTGTGGTCTTAAAGCGCTAAAATTTAAAGCCTGATGAAATTATCCAGATTTGTAGTCCTTTTGTTTTTGATTCTGATACCTTATGTAAATTCGGCACAACAGCGCCCGGCGGGGCCTAAAGTCAGGGTTTCGGGAAAGATAATCGAAAAAGGGACCACAGCCCCGATGGAGTATACCACTGTCACACTTCAGAATACTACTGATCCAAAAATCGTTACAGGCGGAATTACCAATGACAAAGGCGAATTTGATTTTGAGGTCAGCGCCGGAAATTACGATATCAAGATTGAATTCATTTACTTTAAGCCTATTGAAATCAAGCAAAAAAGTATTACAGAGAATACAAATTTAGGCACCATATCGCTTGAGCCTGATGCGGCCCTGCTCAAAGAAGTCGAAATTCGGGTAGACAAGACTACGGTAGAGATTAAGCTGGATAAAAAAGTTTACAATGTTGGTAACGACCTCATGGTGAAAGGAGGGACGGTAAGTGATGTCCTGGATAATATACCATCTGTTTCTGTTGATGCAGACGGCGCAGTAAGCCTTCGCGGAAATGAAAACGTACGCATCCTTATTGATGGTAAGCCTTCGAATGCCATCAATATCGCAGAAGCATTGCGCCAGATTCCTGCTGATGCGATAGACAAAGTGGAAGTCGTTACAAATCCTTCGGCGCGTTACGACTCTGAAGGCGGCGGCGGACTGCTCAATATCATTCTTAAGAAAGGAAAAAATCTTGGAATAAATGGGACACTGATCCTTTCTACCGGAGATCCCGAAAATTACGGAGCTTCCGGAAACGTGAATTTTAAAACAGAGAGTTTTAACCTGTTTACCACGACAGGGTACAATTACAGGAAAAATCCCGGTAACTCGATGACCAATACCGAGTATCTTAATGCAGACGGTACCACCAGGAATTATGTTGATGAGCGAAGATATAATGAACGTACCAGTGAAGGGGTGAATTCTAATTTCGGGATTGATTTATATCTCGACAAATCGACTACCTGGACAAACGTCTTTAATTACCGAAAGAATAGCGGAAGTAATCCTGATGAAGTCACTTTCAACAACTATGATGCCAATCGTGAAAATCTTTTCGTGACGTCGCGTTTCAATGATCAGAGAAACAAAAGCCAGAACGTCGAATACGCGACGAACTTCACCAAAAATTTCAAAAAAGAGGGTCACAAGCTTACAATTGACGGCTCTTTCGCCACAAACAATGACTATGATAACTCATTGATTGAAAACAATTCCGATGTCATCAAATTCGAAAAAACAATCAATGACCAAAGTCAGACCAGAAATGTAATCCAGTCCGATTACGTTCTTCCGATTGGAAAGAAAAGCCAGTTCGAGGCCGGATACAAAGGCGAATTCAACAAGCTTTTTACCGATTTTGAGGTCGATACGCTGAATACCGTCATCAACCAATATTTACCGAATCCCCGATATACAAACGAATTACAATACAAGGAAAAAATCAACGCCCTTTATACGCAATTCGGGACCAAGATAAAGAAGTTCTCCATACTCCTCGGCCTGCGTTGGGAAGACTCAAATATCACGATCAATCAACTCACTACGGCTGATTACAATCAAAAAAAATACAGTAACTTTTTTCCAAGTGCTTTCCTGACTTATGAAGTTTCAGACCAGTCCAGTGTTTCGCTGAGCTACAGCCGACGCATTTCACGTCCACGGGGAAGACAGATCAATCCTTTTTCAAATTATTCCAGTAACATCAATATATTCCAGGGAAATCCTGATTTAGATCCTGCATTTACGGATGCATTGGATTTGGGTTACCTTAAGCGTTGGGACAAACTGACGCTGAGCACCTCGATGTATTTGAATAAAACCACAGATTCTTTTCAGTTTATCAGGAAAGAGAGTGGCGATTTTGTTCCTGTTATTTCCGGCGGAAAAGATATTGTAAACAATGACGGAAGTGTCACGATTGTTGACGGTGAGGACTATCAGGTTCCGGTCATATTGACGACCCCGATCAACCTGGCTACGGAATACCGTTTCGGTTTTGAATTTACGCTTAATTATTCCCCTTACAAATGGTGGAAACTGAACTCAAATTTTAATTTCTTCAGGAATCAGACTGATGGCGATTATTCCTATGTAGATTTTCAGGGCGTTACCAGGACACAGAATTTTGACAATACCGCTTATTCCTGGTTCACAAGACTGACTTCAAAAGTGTCGCTGCCCTACAAGGTTGACTGGCAGACAAACCTTACCTACAATGGCCCGCAGAACAATGCACAGGGCAGGAGCCTGGGGAACTTCAGCGCGAATCTCGGGTTTAGCAAAGATTTGTTTAAGGACAAAGCAACCTTAGCACTGAATGTGCAGGATGTTTTTAATTCGAGAAAAAGGATAAATGAGACAAATCTTCCGTCGTTAAACTCCTACAGCGAGATGCAATGGCGCGTAAGGCAGGTCAACCTGTCATTTACCTATCGTTTCAACAAAAAGAAAAATGAAAAAGAACGTCAGTCAAAACGCGAACAAGGCGATGACGGCGGGGATTTTCAAGGATAAAATTTCATTAGGATTGTTTCGGCAATCCTTTTCTGTTTAAACGGATTCGGGTTATCTTTACCACCCGGTTATTTTTATGAAAGACAACAAAGAAAAAGCAATACGCACCGCTTACCTCAGTATTTTCGGAAATATGCTCCTGGCTTTCGCCAAAGGCATTGCCGGGTATTTCGGTAATTCATACGCCTTGATTGCAGATGCCATCGAGTCAGCTACAGATGTATTCTCTTCGGTACTCGTACTGTTCGGCATACGATATGCCACCAAACCTGCCGATGAAAACCATCCCTATGGTCACGGAAGGGCTGAGGCGCTGGTGACTTTCGCAGTTGTCGGATTTCTTTTGGTATCGGCCACCATTATTGCGTATGAAAGCATCCACAATATTATAACCCCACATAAAACACCGGAGAAATTTACACTGATTGTGCTCGGTGCGATTGTGATCATCAAGGAAATTTTCTACAGAATCGTCTCCAAAAGAAGCGATGATATCAACAGCAGCTCACTCAAAGCAGATGCCTGGCACCACCGCAGTGATGCAATCACTTCAGCCATGGCATTCGTCGGGATTTCAATTGCGATTATTTTCGGTCCCGGTTATGAAACTGCGGACGACTGGGCGGCGCTCCTCGCATCATTCTTTATCATTTACAATGCTTACATGATTTTCAGGCCGGCGCTGGGCGAAATCCTCGATGAGCATCTCTACGATGATGTCATACTGCAGATCCGTGAAATCGCCAAACATGTCGAAGGCGTTGTTGATACTGAAAAGTGCTTTGTCCGCAAAACAGGGATGACCTACCTGGTTGACCTGCATCTTACGGTTGACGGGGAAATTACAGTGACGGCAGGACATGAAATCGCACACCGGCTAAAAGATGCCATTCAACAGGATCTGCCGGAAATAGCCGATGTCTTAATTCATATTGAGCCCAATCCATAAAAAAATCCCCAATCAGGGGATTCTTTATTTTACCAGATCCGGACTCTTTTCTCTGATGGAATAAACATGCCGTCTCCCGGCTTAATCTGAAACGCCTCGTAAAAAGCGTCTACGTTCTGTAGAGGGACATAAGCCCGGTACATGGCGGGCGAATGCGGGTCGGTTTTTACCTGATTCCTGATGGCCTCATCCCGCATCTTGGCGCGCCAGATCGTAGCCCAGGAGATGAAGAACCGTTGTTCCGGTGTATAACCGTCAATCAATCCGGGATTGCCGTTTTCTTTCAAATACAACTGCAGGCCATCATACGCGGCATTTACGCCTCCCAGGTCGCCTATGTTTTCACCGAGCGTGAATTTTCCATCGACAAAAGTACCCGGCAGCGGCTGCAAGGCGCTGTATTGCGTCGCCAGGGCGCCGGTAAGTTCACCAAATTGTTTCAGGTCGTCTGCTGTCCACCAGTCAACAAGGTTGCCGTCCGCATTATAACGCGAACCTGAATCATCAAAACCGTGGGAAATTTCATGCCCGATAACTGCACCAATTCCACCATAATTTACCGCCTCATCCGCTTGGTAATTGTAAAATGGCGGCTGTAAGATGGCTGCCGGGAATACGATTTCATTATAAGAAGAATTGTAATAGGCATTGACCGTCTGTGGCGACATGCCCCATTCTGTTTTATCAACAGGTTTAGAGAGCTTTTTAAGGTTTTCATCATAATTCCATTTCATCAGGGACAGCATATTGGAGAACAGTGTACCACCTTCCGAAGGGGCCGTAATCTGCAATGCTGAATAATCTTTCCATTTGTCAGGATATCCGATCTTTATGGTAAGCTTATTGAGTTTTTCAATCGCTTTGCTCTTGGTCTCGGAACCCATCCATGTCAGGTTATTGATACGGATTTCGTAGGCGCGCATGATATTACGGATCATTTTCTCTGCTTTGGCCTTGGCTTCAGCCGGAAATTTCTTCTCGACATATAATTTCCCCAATGCTTCCCCAATCGAACCGTTCACGACCTGTAACGCCTTTTCTTCGCGTGGGCGTTGTTTTAATGCACCGGTTAACGTTTTTCCATAGAATTCCCAATTGGCGTTTTCGATATCAGTGGACAACTGTCCTGAAGTACTATTCAGCAATGTCCATTTCAGGTAAGCTTTCCAGGTGGCAGTTTTTTTCTCCGCCAGAATTTGACTGAGCGCACTCATATACTTAGGCTGGGTCACGATCAGGGAGTCGATTTCAGACATGCCGACGGCAGATAGGTATTTTTTCCAGTCCACGGCGGGCATCAAAGTTTGCAGGCCTTTTACCGACATCGGATTATAGGACAGTCGGCTGTCCCGCCTTTGAACGCGGTCAAAACGCGGTTGCGCCATTGCAGTTTCCAGTGCGAGGATGTTTTCGGCATCGGTCTTTGCCTGTTCCGGTTTTTCTCCAAGATATTGCAGCATTCGCGTGATATGGGCAACGTATTTTTCTCGTTTTTCTTTAGAATCCTTATCGTCAGAAACATAATAGTCACGATCCGGCAATCCAAGATTTCCCGGTGACAAATGCACGATATTCCTGTTGCTGTTCTTGTCATCGGAATCGATACCAACCCTGAAAAATCCGATTCCGCCATAAGGCTGCCTTTCGGCTAACAGTTGCTGCAGGCTATTTACATCTTTCACAGCATCGATTTTCAAAAGATATGGTTTTAAGGGTGCAATCCCTTGTTTATTCCGGCCTACCGTATCCATGACAGCATTATACATGGCGATCGCCTTTCCCTGGTCGGTGCCGGATTTGTATTTTGGGTTTTTGGACGCTTCTTTCAAAATGGCCAATGCATCTTTATCCGTATTCTGGCGTAATTCATTAAAACTTCCCCAATTGGTCTTGTCGGCAGGAATTTCGGTTTTGTCAAACCACGATCCGTTTACAAATCGGAAAAAATCGTCATTCGGCCTGACGGTTTTATCCATGTACGAAGTGTTGATGCCGGGAACCTGCTGCGGATCCTGAGCCATGGCAGTTGTAGTACCGAACAAAACCATCGGCAACGCGAGAACGTTTTTGATATTTATCTTCATCTGAAAGAGTTTATTATGTAACACAAAAATATCGATTATCGATCGAATTATACTGATATCACGGTAGATAATTGTTTTTTAAAGCCCTAGTATTTTGTACTTTTGCACCAAAATTACTGCCATGTCTGCCTTTTTCAGGAAATACCGTGTTTTCATCATAGCGATGGGTATTTTAACCATAGTTTTTCTTTCAATTTCGTATCAGTTGCTGAAGCCCAAAAAGCTCCTCCCCGTCTTTAATCCGGCGGACGTGAATCCCGAAATGGTGGATACGGCAATACAATATGTCAGCAAAAATCATACAATCGCTGATTTTTCTTTTGTAAATCAAAATGGGAAAACCATTACCCAAAAGGATTATGAAGGCAAGATATACGTGGCCGATTTTTTCTTCACCGCCTGCCAGACTATCTGCCCGATTATGACCAACAATATGGTCGAAGTGCAAAAAGCCATTAAGGACAACCCAAAGGTAATGCTGCTCTCGCATTCCGTTTTCCCGGATCAGGACAGCGTACCGGTTTTGAAAAAATATGCACTCGAAAAAGGCGTCATAGACAGCAAATGGAATCTTGTAACCGGCGACAAGAAAGATATTTATTATCTGGCCCGGAAATCGTACCTGGCTGTTAAAACCGCCAATGCATCAGCGCTTTACGACATGGTGCATACCGAAAATTTTATCCTCGTTGATACACACCGCCGCATCCGCGGATTTTATGACGGTACCAAAAAAGCCGAAATCCAAAGGCTTATCGATGATATTGCAATACTATCGGCTGAAGAATAATTGCTGGAAAATTCGAATCCCGAATTCCAGCCCAAGAGCATAGCGTTCGGAAATTGAACTTTTGAAAATTGAAAATTGAAATTCATACAGCATCTCATTAATTTCATTACTTTTGCCTTATTCAATCTAAATAAGATTTGCAGACTACCATTGCCCAACTCGAAATAGGTGAAAAAGCCATCATTACTGATTTTGACATCAATGCCGTGCCGTTGAAGTTGATTGAAATGGGCTGTCTGCCGGGGAATACCGTGGAATTGCTGCAGATTGCGCCGTTTGGCGATCCTTTGTTTCTCAATATCAATGACAGCCACCTGGCCATCAGGCTCGAAACAGCTTCCGTCATCCAGATCGACATTATCAAAAAACCCTTCCTAAATGGCGGACCAAAGTATTAAAGTCGCGCTAATCGGAAATCCGAATACCGGAAAGACTTCCGTGTTCAACCAACTGACAGGCTTAAACCAACAGGTTGGCAACTACCCCGGAATCACCGTGGAGCGGAAACAGGGCTCATGTAACCTGCCGTTGGGCTTCAAAGGAATTATACTTGATTTACCCGGAACTTACAGTCTTAATGCCAGCTCAATTGATGAGAATGTCGTAATTGAACTGCTGCTGAACAAAAACGATAAAGATTATCCGGATGTAGTCGTTTTAGTCACTGAAGTCGAAAACCTGAAAAGGAATTTATTGCTTTTTACCCAGATTAAAGACCTCGAAATTCCAACGATTTTGGTCATCAACATGGCGGATCGTATGGATTTGAAAGGCATTTCACTTGATATTCCTTATCTGGAAAATCAGCTGAACACAAAGATTGCTTTGGTTAGTGCGCGAAAAAAAACAGGTATTGAAGAACTCAAAAAATTGATTGTCGGGTACAATTCCATTTCGACAGAGCCCTGCCTTAATGCGTCGAATATTGATGTGGAGTATTTTAATGCCCTTCAGAAAACCTTTCCGAATCACTCGTTATACAAACTTTGGCTGGTCATTACGCAGGATGTCAATTTTTCAAACCTGAACAAGAAACTGATTGACACCCATAATTTTGCCAAACCCAATGCCGAACTGAAGCGGTTGCAACAGAAGGAAACCATCAAACGCTATCAGTTTATCAATGATGTACTTAAAGTAGGACGCACAATTGATACGGAAAAAGCACACGATTTCCGAAGCCGTCTTGATCGGGTACTGACCCATAAGGTCTGGGGATATGTCATCTTTTCTTTCATACTGCTGCTCATTTTCCAATCCATATTCGATTGGTCCAGCTACCCTATGGACTGGATTGACAACGGTTTTACCTGGCTCAGCGGTTTTGCGGCCGAGACGCTTCCACAAGGGATTTTTACCGACCTCATTTCTCAGGGCATCATTCCCGGAATCGGCGGTATCGTGATCTTCATTCCTCAAATAGCATTCCTGTTCCTGTTCATTTCAATATTGGAAGAAACCGGTTATATGAGCCGGGTGGTATTTCTGATGGACAAGATTATGCGGAAATTCGGACTTAGCGGTAAAAGTGTAGTCCCGCTGATTTCCGGTACTGCCTGTGCGATTCCGGCGATTATGGCCACAAGAAATATTGAAAACTGGAAGGAAAGGCTGATTACGATTTTGGTGACGCCTTTTACAACCTGCTCTGCAAGGCTGCCGGTGTATTCAATTATCATCTCTTTAATTATTCCAAAAAGCCGCGTTCTCGGAATTTTCAATACCCAGGGGCTTACGCTGATGGCGCTCTATCTGCTGGGATTTGCGATGGCGGTTTTGTCTGCGTATATTCTCAACAAGTTACTCAGCATAAAAGGCAAGACATTTTTTGTTGTCGAAATGCCCAATTACAAACTACCGCTGCTTAAGAACGTAGGGCTGAATGTCATCGAGAAAACCAAGGCATTCGTATTGGGCGCCGGAAAAATTATTTTGGCCATCTCCATTGTACTTTGGTTTCTGGCATCGTTCGGTCCCGGAAAGAATTTTGAGAATGCTGAAAGTATCGTGCTGGATGAAATAAAGCAGGAACAGGGGCATTTTGACAAGGTATATGTCGACGAGAGAATCGCCTCGTACAAACTCGAGAATTCGTATATCGGGATTATGGGTAAAACCATTGAGCCGGTATTGAAACCATTGGGATACGACTGGAAAATCGGAATTGCGATATTGAGTTCGTTTGCCGCAAGGGAAGTTTTCGTAGGAACGCTCGCAACAATTTACAGTGTGGGCGACAGCGACAATGAAGATACCATCCGCGATAAGATGCAGGCAGAAATCAATCCACAGACGGGGGAAAAAGTCTTCAATTTTGCTTCAGGGATTTCATTGTTGCTTTTTTACGCATTTGCCATGCAATGCGCCAGTACACTGGCCATTACGAAGAAGGAAACCAATACCTGGAAGTGGCCCATGGCGCAATTGTTATTTATGAGTGCGCTGGCCTATATCGTTGCTTTAATCGCTTTTCAATCCCTGAAATAAAATTCCGTTTTGTCCGTTAGTCAGGATATGCAAAAAAACCTGCCCTTTCTAGCC
>CALRKC020000017.1:0-12773 GCA_943367895.1 Erythrobacter sanguineus
GCACATCGCCCTGTTGCAGTCCGATGGCATCTGCCGGAGAGCCTTTGCGCACGGAAGCTATTTCATAAATAGGTTTGAGTTCAAACTTATATTTGATATTCATAATGTCTTCGCTGCTGCCGAATTCTATTTTGACAGCACTTGATGTCCCTTTGTCCCGTTTCAATTCCTGCACGAGTTTCGTTCCGGCATGATGCAGTTCAATGCCGCTGGTATTGCAATGAAAAGGCAATTCAAAATTGGCGTTTTTCTTCAGGTAGAATTTATTATTCCTGTAGTCAAAAATAATCTGAAACCGCTTAAGCACTTCTCCGCCTACTGAACCCAGCCGGTTGTCCACCATTTTTACATTCCTTATTGAAGCCGTGTCAGGAAAAGACACGACGGGATTCCGGAACCTGAAATGGTTGAGTGAGAAATTGCTGATTCGTGCCTTTTTCCCGTAAATGGGACCGCTGAATCCCCGTCCAAGGAAATCGTCGAAATGACGCTCGGGAACCGAAATCTGATCTGATTTTTCATCGAACAGCCAGATAGCATCGCTGTTTCCGGTATCGAGCAATAATTTTGCATTTACGACTTCTCCTCCTGCGGTTACCGAGGAAAGCACGTAGGGCTTATTGCGTTCGAGCGTAATATCAAGTGGAGTGTAGTGCCTGGCAATTTTCTTAACGTCGGTTTTATTGGCATTATAAACAGTAACTTTCTTTCGTGCATAATTGATCTTGACAACATTATCTTTAAAAAAATGATAGCCGATAATGCCATTTACGGGCACACCAAGGCTGGAAGAAAGATTCATCTCTTCATCAATTACCACATAAATTTCCTGTTTGCTGTATCGCAGCGTCCCGATTGAAATTATGTTATTTTTTGATCTAAGTCCGTCGACGCCATCCAGATTCCCCAGACCGCGTAATTTCAGCTTTTCGACGTCATGCAGCGGGACCTCCTTGTTATCAAGACTGAACAGGATTGTTTCCTCAACACCGGTATCGAGCAAAAAACTGAGTTCGACACCGTTTACTGAAACGGGTATAATAATCAGGCTGTTGATTAATTCAAAAGGAACCGTCACCTTACTCTTTTGGGGAAACGACAGGAAACCGTCCTGCGCCGCAGTGAAATGGACACAGCATAAAAAACCTATTATTCCTAATAAAGCTTTCATGGTAATTTTTCATTAAAATTAGAAAATAATTACGATATATTTCGAATTCAGCAATTTAAAAAGCAGGCGTAGCATTGTGCGGATTCGAAAAAAATTGCACTTTTGCAGGCAAATCATTTTCATATGCCAAAAGTATCAGACAAAGGAAGCAGGATGCCCGAATCTCCAATCAGGAAATTGGTCCCGTATTCGGAAATTGCAAAGAAAAAAGGACATAAGGTCTATCATCTCAATATTGGCCAGCCCGATATCCGCACACCTGAAGTGGCTATGAACTCGATAAAAAACCTCGACATCAAGGTGCTCGAGTACAGCCATTCTGCCGGTTTTGAAAGTTATCGTACGAAGTTATCACAATACTATAAGGACCACGGACTTCCAATTGAAGTGGCTGATATCATCATTACCACGGGCGGTTCAGAAGCGCTGATGTTTGCCATGGGAAGCACCATGGATGTGGATGATGAGATTATCATTCCCGAGCCTTTTTACGCGAATTATAATGGTTTTTCAACCGCCTCGGGCGTAAAAGTCGTTCCGGTGATTTCAACAATCGATACCGGATTCGCATTGCCTCCTATTGCAGACTTTGAAAAACTGATTACACCTAAAACCAAGGCAATCCTCATCTGTAATCCCGGAAATCCGACCGGTTACTTATATTCAAAAGAAGAAATGCAGCAGTTGGCGGAGCTCGTAAAAAAACACGACCTTTTCCTGATCGCCGATGAAGTATACCGTGAATTCACTTACGACGGTGATCCGCATTATTCGGTAATGAATATCCCCGGAATTGAGGAGCACGCCATCATGATTGATTCAGTTTCCAAAAGATACAGCATGTGTGGTGCCAGGATTGGGTGTATTGTTTCCAAAAACAAGGAAGTCATGGCCACCGCGATGAAGTTCGCCCAGGCGCGATTAAGTCCGCCAACTTTCGCTCAAATCGCCAGTGAAGCCGCGTTACAGACTCCGAAAAGCTATTTCGACGAGGTCATTTCAGAATACCGTGAACGACGTGATATCCTGATCACCGAGCTCCATAAAATTGAAGGCGTAAAAGTAGCCAAGCCCAAAGGTGCTTTCTACTGTATTGCGCAATTGCCAATCGACAATGCGGATACGTTTGCGCAATGGCTGCTGGAATCTTTTGACCTGAACGGAGAAACCGTGATGGTAGCTCCTGCGGCAGGCTTTTATTCCACTCCGGGTATTGGTTTGAATGAGGTCAGGATTGCTTACGTCCTGAAGAAAGAAGACCTGATTAAGAGCGTCAATATACTTAAGGAAGCGATAAAGGTTTACAATTCCTGATATTAGTTAGGCTTTTTGCTTTTTTTGGTTTTATGGCAACCCCTTCGGGCCGGGCTGTACGCTGTATTCCCGCTTAACAAAAACTACGGTTGAAAACCTTGTTTTTCTAAACCGGGAGATGCCGCTTCCATCCCTGTTGCAGCAACGTTTCCAGATCAATTTCACGTTCGGCAGGTGTGTTTGCCGGGTTTCGGTTAGCTCTTCATTGGAACAGGTTTCGTTCCGGAATAAAAATCATAGCAGATTCCGCCAAAACTTCCCCAGGTGAAGTACCATATGATTTCAATCCAGGGTATGCTGCCGTAACACCTGATTCCGAGTTCAGTCTCGGCCAAAATCCAATATTTCTTCCAGTAATCAGGTGCAATCAATTCGAATAATATAATGTATATCGGAAAGGTGATACCCAGAAAAAGAATCCCTGACCATATCGCTTTTTTCAATAAATCCGGTCTTTGCCAGATTATGTAAATGGTACAGCAGACAAAACTTGCCGGGCTTACCAGCATGGAATTCAACCCTAACGGCGGCAAAGCCACCATGGCTACAAACCCGATAGCAAAAAGGATATAAAACGTGGCTTTACGGGGCGCGGTAACTTCGACTTCATTTTTCTTGAAAACAAAATTGTAAATCGACATTGATACCCCGATGATCACAAAACCCACTAGGAAATCCTCAACAGATATTACTGCATTTCCTAAGACGGTGGGAGGCCTCCAATAATCACGCAGATACCAATACTCGGCAATAAACCCGGAAAAACCGCCAATGATGCTGGATTTAAGCATCTTCCTCCTTAAATCCTTTTTGACGGCATAAATCACTACCCATAATACAGATAAAAATAAACCTAAAAACAGATAAATATATTGCTCCATGCAGGGTGTTTATAATCGGCAGGAAATTACTCAAAAAAAAAGAGCTTCAAAATTATTTGAAGCTCTTTTTTTAATTCTGGTTAATCTTACCGTTTTATGGCAAAGTGCGCTCTGAATTCTTTAGCGATTCCCTGTTCTGCATATTTCACTACAAACCAGTAATCGTCGGCCATCATCGGCTGTCCGTTGTATGTACCGTCCCAACCTGTAGGGTTTGTGGTACTGATTTCCTTAAGCAATTTCCCGAAGCGGTCGAAAATAAATATCGTTGCTCCCGGCTGGTTGCTGAGTGTAGGGATATTCCATGTATCGTGATAGCCGTCACCGTTAGGCGTAAAATATTTTGGATAGTCAATCACCCTGACATCATAAGATAACTCATCACAAGCCTTTGCGTCCCGAACATATACGGTATGATTTCCAGAATTATTGACTGAAAGTATTGTCCTCACGCCTGTAAATACATTATCGGACTGCCAAGGGCCATCATCAAGACGGTACTCATAATCTCCCGGAGGATCAGCAGTCACTGTGATGCTCGCGTTGTCTGCAAAGAACAAGGTGTCTACCTGTGCTGTAATCGTCAGCGGCGGTGTGGACGTAACGATCGGTGCAGTAGCGAAATCCGTACAACCTGTCGCAGTATCTGTAATTGTCACCTCATAGTTTCCTGCAGCAACAGCATCGTAAGTACCTTCAGTGGCGCCCTGGATTTCAACATCATTAAGATACCATACGAACGTATAGCCGTCGGCGGTACTGAGCCCTGTATTAAGTTCATAAGATGAACCTGTCATGGTTTGGCCGGTAACCGGATCAAGGCAAATGTAACCATCCTGGTCAAGCTCTGGGTCTGGTATTTCAAGGACCGTTACCACAGCCTCGCCTGTCAATTGTTTAGGACATGGCGGATTATCATTGGCGGATACGCTCACAAGTGTATATGTCGTGGTCTCACTTAATACGCCGGTCAATAATCTGGCAGAACCAGAAGGATTCAGCGTAATGGTTTGTTCCTCCCCACCATTCACGGTATAAGTTACTATTGCATTCGGCGTTCCTGTAAAGATAACATCGGTGCCTGTATTATCACAGATCGTAGATTGTGCCCCAGTTGAAACTGTTGCATCAGGCAACGGCCTTACGACGGCAGTTACCGTACTGGAGTAAACATCAGGGCAGGTATCTGTTGAAACAACTACACGATAAGTTCCGGCATCAGTGAGGGCGGCATTTGTCACGGAATAAGTTGGTGAATCTTCCCCAACTTCAATATCATTGTGGAACCAGTGGTAATGAACCGGTATTACCGTTTCAACCTCGACAAAAAATGTCAGTAGTTCATTAGCACAAACCGTCCTTGAAACAGGTTGTTGTGTGATTTCAGGAGCCTTTATCACCGCAACACTCAAAAGATCAGACGATACAACAGGACAATCCCCATTACTTATTCTAACAATGTAATCTCCGGAATCGACATCAGGATCAGGAGCTGATACAATATAATTAGGGGAGTCTGTTCCTACATCCTGACCATTGCGCTGCCATTGGTAATGCACATCACTGCCACCACCGGTAATGCCTACATTTAACACCAAACTATTCCCGGCACCAGAACAAAGTTGAGGAGAACTTGGCTGGCTAGCGATGACGACCGGGCTGGCAACATCTACCATACTGACCGTCGATATTACCGATTTACAAGCATCGGTAATTTCAACCTGATATTGATGCGGGCCGGGATTGAGGCCGGGATCGTCTACCGCAATGGAGATTGTTGGAGAATTTGAACCTACATTGACACCATCCCGTTTCCATTGGTAACTAATTGGAGGTGTCCCACCCGCAATTCCAACGTTAAGACTCTTACTCTCTGAACATATAGATTCATTGGCAGAAGGCTGCGTTGTAATGGTCAACTCTTCATTTACCGCAACTTCGGCTTCATTTGAAAGTATGGAGCAGCTTTCGTTGGAGACAACGACCCTGTATAACCCTTCATCCGACTCCAATAAACCGGGAATCTCCAATTGCGGACTATTTGGTGCTCCGGGAATGGAAACTCCATCTTTTTGCCAGTCGTAGTTAATTGTACCACTACCCGAAACATTAACATTCAGATATACGGTTTCGTTCAAACAACCATTACCAGTATATGTTATTGGTGAGACACTCAAATTATAAACTGTCACCGATACTGTATTCGATATCGCGGGGGCAGCCGGTGGCGTACATTGCCCTGTTACTTCGACGTAATAATTCCCACTGTCTCCCGGGACTGCCGATTTGGAATACACATTAGAATCTACCGGTGGGTTTACGGGATTATTATTGTGGTACCATACATAATGCAGTCCGGTACCTGTAGTCTGGACACTCAAAGTAAGCGTCTGTCCCTGACAAAGTGGCGCTGTTGGCGCTACAGGCTGGGTTGCTATTACAGGATTAGTTGCAATAGCAATAGGCACGGCAGGCATGTTCAGGATCTTAGTACATAGATCGGCACTTACCACATCAACAAGGGTGAATGAAGTTGCCCCTGAAAGCGACGGGGTTTGTTGCGAAGTACTTCCGGAGGCTGGGATCACAACATTGTATAAATTGTTTGCCGCATCTTTATAATTCACAGTAGCAAAAGGAGTACCGGTGAAATTAAGTGTAGCAGAAGTCCCCTCGCAAACCGTAGCTGTTGCAGTAGTAAAGACGGTCACATCCGGTAGTGGATTAACAGTAATGGTAACACTCTGTCCGTTAATGGGCTGGGCGGTAGTACAACCGGGCACCGTGATGTCATTTAATGTATAAGTATATGCACCGTCAGTGTTTAAAACACCTGTGTTGAATGATCCTATTCCAGTGGTTGCATCGAGTTGGACCGAGCCAGTACCTGAAGGCCCGGTATAAGTCACCGTTCCTCCTGCGGTTCCCTGAACATTGATCATTGTAAATCCATTAGGACAAAAATCAGGATCATCTGCGTCAGTGATTGTAGCAGTAGGTGGGTCTATGCCATAGACAACAATAACCGTCGGGTCGAAAACAAATTCGCACGAAGGTGTTGTATCACTGCTTACCTTAAGCAGTTCAAAACTGGTAGGTTCATCAATTACATAATTTGCCACAGCAGTACCATCACCCTGAACAGTAATAGTTTCACTGACTGGACCTTCCGTTGCATTGGTCCTTGTATAGCTTATAATGGCACCTGGCGTCCCTGAAAATGCCAATGGTGAACTAATACCCGGACAAACATTTCCACTTGCGGATACAAACGCGGCGGTAGGCGTCTCAACAATTGTGATGGATTGTGAAGACATCTTTAAATTAGGGCAGTCATCTGGCACCGGATAGTAATCTACGGTATAAGTTCCGGGCTGACTCAGCGTCAGGTCAATAATCCCTGAAACCGGGTCGACCACCAGATCAGTTGATGAAGCAAGGAATTCGCCACCGGTCATTAAATCCGCAGACATGGTGACTTCTGCAAAACCACCAACACTACTTTTACAGATTACCGGATCATAGCTGATAGAGCCCACCGGCTCAATTTTGTCCAAAGTAAATGTTTTAACCACATTGCAGCCGGAAGGGCCATAATCTGTAATCCTCGCATATATCGTTTTGGGCAAATCAGAAGCATTTACCTGAACAGCATTACTGTTTATTGTGTTATTACCCCAATCAATTGCTTCCTGTTCGTCTTCATAATAGGAAATATCGAAATTAGCAGGATTCGGTTGTCCTTCTAAAAAGAAGCTGTCCTGGTTGGCGTTAAAGGTATACGGACCATTATCACCTGGACAAACTATCTTACTTACTACACCTCCATTTGGTAAATCAGGAAACTGAAGCCCATCCTCTACGATCATGCTTGTAGTGAAAGTATTCTCTACGTTCCCATTATGATAGGTTACTTCTGCCGTAATAACATCGTTGGGTTCAGCATTGGGGATACTAATGTTGTCCGCTGTCCCGGTACCTACCGATACTCCGTTAAGAAACCACTCCACAGTAGCGGTAGGGGCTCCTGCAGGAAAAAACCTGTAAGCTTTGTTTATTGCAGTAAAATTGGTTCCGTTAGAATTCGGAGCAGCGACCCATTCTGAACCACTGTTATTAATCACACCAATGATACCCCGTCCTGAATTCCATGGATTGTATGGTACCCTTCTTTTAACATAAACATCAACAACATTTGTCGTTTCGTATAAGATGATTTGATAAGATTGTACTCCGGCCACATTCGTATCCGGATTTGTACCGTCACCAAACTGCAGCACTTTATTTACGTTAAGGATAAAAACCCTGCCTGGCGCGGCATTTTGCCCCTGGTCATACACATAATAATTAATCGAAGTTTCAGGATAAGGCAGTGTGGTAAAATTAATATCCTGCAGAACACCAAATATTGCGTTACGGATAGGAGTTGCACCAGGCAGTCCACCTGCTGCAATAGGCCATGGGCAATAAGTTCCCGGCGCGTAATTCCCAGTAGTATTAAAACTTATTACCCCATTCGACCCAATCGAAACGGTATTATAATTGTTACCATAAAAGCTAAATGAAAAAGGAAGCGTAAACAATTGATTCGCCCAAAAATCATCCTGATTCTGATTTGCAGGAGGCAATGGGATTAAAGTGGACCCGGCAACAGGATCAAAAGAATAAGGAGGGTTATAAGGAATCTCCTCAACAGTGTAATCTGTGGTGGCATTTCCCGCAGTGAAATTAATCAATGCACTGGCATTGCCATCGCACAAACCTGCTTTCCCCCCATTACCCGCAGAAACACTTGGCGACGCCAACTGACCATAACCGGTAACAGACAATACACTGAAAGCCAAAAAAATGAGTACCCTTTTTTTCATCATCGCATTTTTTTTGAAGCGTAAATTTAAAGATTAAATAACAAAAATTTCCCAAAGAAAAGATTTATTTTCTAAATACAACAGCTCAAAACAAATTTACCCTACTTTGTTATTTAATATTATTTTATCTTTGCGCAGGTAAAAAATTGCTATTTACTTCATAACTTATGAACAGAACAGAAGATTCCCATGATGAAATCGGGAACAACCATATCGCGACAAGCGCCGTAAACCCGATCCGAACGGATGCTTTTGACCTGAGCGATGAAGACAAAATCGAAGCCATTAAGAAAGATGTCGAAAGTATACTGAATACGCTGGGCATGGACCTCACTGATGACAGCCTGAAAGGCACGCCAAACCGCGTCGCCAAGATGTTTGTCAAAGAGATATTCGGGGGACTGAATCCAAATAAAAAACCGGGCGCTTCCACTTTTAAAAACCATTATAAGTATGGTGAAATGCTTGTGGAAAAAAACATCACCTTATATTCAACCTGTGAACATCATTTGTTACCGATTATAGGGCGGGCACACATTGCTTATATTTCAAACGGCACCGTTGTCGGGCTTTCGAAAATGAACCGTATTGTCGATTATTTTGCCAAAAGACCTCAGGTACAGGAACGCCTCACCATGCAGATTGTTCAGGAATTGCAGAAAGTACTTAACACCGAGGACGTTGCCTGCGTAATCGATGCCAAACACCTTTGCGTAAACTCGCGCGGTATCCGCGATATTGAAAGCAGTACCGTCACGTCTGAATTTGCCGGCAAATTCAAAGAAGCTGAGTGTCGCAGGGAATTCCTCGACTACATCAAACTGGACACGAAGTTCTAAGCATTATTTTGAATTTTAAATTTTGAATTTTAAATGATTATGTCCATTTTCGTTTAAATTTATAATTTATAATTCATCACACAAAATAACAGCCATGCCTCTCTACAAACAGCACCCCTTAAAGATTTACAATTCCCTGAGCGGGGAAAAAGAACTTTTCAAACCGATTCACGAAGGCAATATCGGGATGTATGTCTGTGGGCCAACGGTATACAGCAATGTTCACTTAGGCAACGTGCGCACCTTCATGTCGTTTGACATGATCTTCAGGTATTTCAGGCACCTTGATTACAAAGTCCGTTATGTCCGAAATATTACTGATGTTGGGCATATGGTGGACGATGTTGATGAAGGGGAAGATAAGATTGCAAAGAAAGCACGCCTCGAACAGCTGGAACCAATGGAAATTGTACAGCGTTATACTGTCGATTTCCATGACATCCTTCACAAATTCAACTTCCTGCCGCCCAGTATTGAGCCAACGGCTACCGGGCACATCATTGAACAGATTGAAATCGTCAAAGTAATCCTTGAAAAAGGCCTGGCGTATGAATCCAATGGCTCTGTATACTTTGACGTGGTGAAATTCAACGAAACGAACCATTACGGCAAATTGAGCGGACGGAATATTGATGATATGCTGGCCAATTCAAGAGACCTTGACGGTCAATCCGATAAAAAAAATCCACAGGATTTTGCGCTTTGGAAAAAAGCGGAACCTGAACATATCATGCGCTGGCCTTCACCCTGGAGCGATGGGTTTCCCGGCTGGCATTTAGAGTGTACCGCGATGAGCACCAAGTATCTCGGTAACCATTTCGACATTCATGGGGGCGGAATGGATTTGAAATTCCCACACCACGAGTGTGAGATAGCGCAGAATGAAGCCGCCACAGGCAATACGCCCGTAAATTACTGGATGCATGCCAACATGCTTACCTTGAACGGTAAAAAAATGGCAAAATCTACCGGAAATAATATTCTTCCAGGAGAAATCCTGAGTGGCGATAATGAATTCCTGAGCAAGGCATTTTCCGCTTCGGTAGCCAGATTCTTTATGATGCAGGCCCATTACCGCAGTATCCTGGACTTTTCTGACGATGCTATCATTGCGGCTGAGAAAGGCTTTAACCGATTGATGGAAGCGATGGACAATCTCCTGACGATCGAATCAGCAGCAGTTTCCACCCTCGACATCAAGTCCTGGGAAAATGCCTGTTATGAAGCCATGAACGACGATTTCAATACACCCATCTTAATTGCAAACGTGTTTGAAGGCGTGCGTTTCATCAACCTGATGAAAGACGGAAGTGCCACACTGAATGACGCTGATCTGAAACATTTCAGCAAACTGATGCATGCCTTCGTTTTTGACGTACTTGGACTGGAAAACGAAAAGCTGCTTAATGGCAACAACGATAAATTGGAAGGCACCATTAACCTGCTCATTGATATGCGAAACCAGGCGCGTGTGAACAAAGACTTTGCCCTATCAGATCAGATTCGTGACCAACTTATTGCGTTGGGGATCCAACTGAAAGATGGTAAAGATGGCACTTCATTTTCATTTTAATAAGTGAATCTCCGCAAAGCAGCCATATGGCCATTTGTATTTTTAGTCCGTGTATACCAGACTATACTCTCCCCCATCCTGCCCTCTGCCTGCCGATTCCAGCCAACCTGCTCTGCTTATATGATACAAGCCTTGCAGGTGCACGGCGTTTTTAAGGGATTGTACCTGGGCATCAAAAGAATACTGCGCTGCCATCCCTGGGGAAATTCAGGTT
Source organism: Erythrobacter sanguineus (assembly GCA_943367895.1). Taxonomy (GTDB): domain Bacteria; phylum Bacteroidota; class Bacteroidia; order Flavobacteriales; family Flavobacteriaceae; genus Flavobacterium. Next base: position 10,861 of record CALRKC020000017.1, read on the forward strand.
ATGACCCGGTGCCAAAAAAAAAGTGCATTGAAAAACATTAACCATATATTTAGTAATCCTTCGGCTGTAAATCCTATTTTTACAATCGCAAAATTGATACCACGACTATGACAGCATTCTTATCGATCGTATGGAACCAAAATGAAGGCATTGACCTCGGCTTTTTCACGGTCAGGTATTACAGCCTGATGTTTGTAATCGCCTTTGGTTTGGGCTGGTACATCATGAAAAAGATATTTGAGCGGGAGAACGAATCCATAGAGAAACTGGACAGCATTTTTATCTGGACAGCGTTGGCCACCTTGGTGGGTGCGCGGCTGGGACAGGTTTTCTTTTATGATTGGGAGTATTTCCAGAATCATCCGGCAGAAATATTCCTGCCTTTCAAGTTCAATCCATTCCGGTTTACTGGATTCAGCGGACTGGCGAGTCACGGTGCTGCGCTAATGATCATCATCTGCATGTATTTCTTTAGTAAAAAAGTCATGAGACGCCCACTATTATGGGTATTGGACAGGGTTGTTATCCCGGTGGCAAGCGGCGCAATATTCGTAAGGATCGGGAATTTCTTCAACTCCGAGATCTACGGGCACCCGACTACGGGCGATAAGTTCTATTCGGTCAAATTCATACGCGAAAGCGAATATTGGGACACACATGATTTACTGAAAATCACAAACAGCACTGACCAGCATGAAGCCTTCAGCAAACTGACAACCGATCCTGCTTTCGCTAAAATAGTTGAAGCCATTCCGTACCGTCACCCATCCCAATTATATGAGGCATTCGGGTATATTTTCGTATTCCTTATCTTATTCTACGCCTATTGGCGTACTGATGCGCGTAAAAAATCGGGATTCCTGTTCGGCTTGTTCCTGATCATGCTGTTCACGGTACGTTTCATTGTAGAATATGTGAAAGAAAGCCAGGGTGGATTTGAAGGAGCGAACCCGATTCTCTCCACCGGACAATGGCTGAGCATCCCATTTGTGCTGGCGGGCTTATTTTTTGTACTGCGTGCAAAAAAATACCCCGAAGAGGCACTTTAATAAACCAGCTTATCATAAGGCCCGGAGTTTTACCTCGGGCTTTTTTTTGGAGGATATTCAGACGGAAGGCACTATTTTCATTCCGCTTACGCCACGCAATTGAGCGAATGAATTTTTAACAAAAAGTACACAATTTCGACAGCAGCGTGTTCCGCGAAATTTGTATTTTTCCGTTAAGGGAAGGGGGCAATGGAAGTATTCCCTACGAAATTCCGCAAAACCTTGAGTGTACAATTTCCGTAAAATTTGTTAAAAATTCATTTTGCACATTGGCTGCGATGATCTGACACTTCGATAGCCAAAATTTGCCATCACAATATCATTACCGGTAGCATGCAGTGTCAACGCCCTACTTAGCAATTCCGGAATCGTCCGAAGATCTCATGCGGCGGCCCGAAGATGCAATCAAGCCAACAGCAGTCCCGATCAACCCTTTAGAAGTCATTATCAAGTCCTCAGAAGATGCTGTCAAGGCTTTAGAAGACTTCATCAAGCCGTCGGAAGACCTTGTCAAGCCATACGAAGATGCCGCCAACAATTCATTTGATCTCCTAAGCGTATTTTATTTGCCTGCGGAGGGCGTTTTAAAAGCTCCTGAGTAAAAGCGCTGCAATTCGGATAAAAAACCGATTCTATGCCCGAGACAATCTGTTGAACCTCGACTATGATCTGCAAAACAACAGTATAAAAAGGGCATTTAAAATAAAATGCCCTCACTTTCGTAAGGGCATTTCAATATAAAAAGTTGTAAAATTACGCGTTGTGCTCTGCTTCAATCCTGTCGTGATCCGCTTTTGAAATCGTATCACACAATACCGGCGTTGCGATAAACAATGATGAATAAGTACCTACGATGATACCAAC
>CALRKC020000018.1:0-12568 GCA_943367895.1 Erythrobacter sanguineus
CAGATAACCGTTTTTCGCGGCTGGTGTATGATTTCCCGGTATTATTATAGTATTTTTCAAATACCGCAATCAATTTTTCCTGCTTATAAGCCAGTTTCTCAAAATCATTCTTTGTCAGTTGTTCTGACTTTAACGTCATATACAGCTGCTGTCTGAAATAATTATTCTCAGAAAATGACGTTCCTTCAGTGAAATAGTTTTTACAGATAAGCTGCTCGGCTGTGGCATTGCCTTTCTTAAACATGAAAAACCGAATCTGGTTTTTGGATTCGTAGGAAAATAAACTGATGTCTCCGTCAACGAGGGTCTTCAGGAAAATCGTCCGCCTGGCAAACTCGGGTTGCTTTACCTGACTCAGTTCATTAATATTGTTGGAAGACATGTCCACGTCTACTTCAAATCGGACGAATTTGGTGCCGTCCGTTACGCCGAATTCAGCAACATTGTCAATAGAAGCGGTCAGGCTTTTTTGCGAATCGTTTAATTTGTATTCAAAGTCTGATGGGTTATTTTTCCAGCCTTCGTCACGTATCAAACACGGAATACGGTTTCCCGAGTTCTCAATGAAATAACCGGGTACAAATTCAATTTGCGCCGTAGCGGGGAGGCTGATCAGCAGCAATAACAGTAAATATTTTTTCATAAGGTGTTTTTGGAAGCGTCAAAATAAAGCCTTTTTTTGCTATCCTTAACAGTTCATCATCAAAATTCTACATTTCGGTCAGGAATAATTTCATTGTAAGGCGATAAGATTGCACATTTGCGATACCAAAAAACACCTTATGAAACCAATCATTACTTTTTTTATGCTTATGTTCGTCAGCCTGGGTTTTGCACAGACCAAAATCGCCGGCAAAGTTACCGATCCCAAAGGGAAACCGTTAAGCGGCGCCAACGTATTTCTCGACGGTACTTATGATGGTGCCTCAACGGATACTGAAGGTAATTTTTCTTTTACGACTACCGAGACCGGGACGGTAACACTCAAAATCACTTACCTTACTTACGAGTCTTTTTCTGAAACCTTTGAAGTAAGCACTTATGTTTCGAAGACCTTTTCACTAAAGGAAAGCATCAATTCACTGGATACCGTCGTCATCAATGCCGGTACCTTTGAAGCCGGGGACAAAGCCCGCGTTTCTGTGCTCAAGCCATTGGACATTGTAACCACCGCAGGCTCGGCAGGCGATATCGTTGCTGCACTGCAGACGTTGCCGGGCACGCAGACCGTTGGGGAAAGCGGACGGCTTTTTGTGCGCGGTGGTGAAGCCGATGAGACACAGACTTTTGTAGACGGACTTCGCGTACCACAGCCTTATGGCGCGACAGCCAATAACATCCCGACGCGCGGCCGATTCTCTCCCTTCCTTTTTAGCGGTATCTCGTTCTCCACCGGAGGCTATTCCGCAGAATATGGCGAGGCACTTTCCAGTGTGCTGCTGCTGAACACCACCGATGATCCCGATCAGGAAAAAACAGACGTTTCGCTGATGACCGTGGGTCTGGGGGTAGGGAATACCCAAATCTGGAAAAAGAGCTCGCTCTCCGTCAATGCAGCCTATATCGACCTGACACCCTACCAGGCCGCGATTCCCCAGGCCGTCGATTGGAACAAACCATACCAGTCGCTCTCGGGTGAAGCCGTGTACCGTTACCATTTCGAAAACAACGGTTTGCTTAAAGTTTACGGCGCTTTTGACGCTGCTAATTTCGACCTCAATCAGGTCGATATCAACAAGCCCGAAAAAGTACGTTTCGACTTAATGAACAATAACTTTTACTTCAACTCCATGTACAAAGGATATTTTGGTGACAACTGGCAACTCACGGCCGGACTAAGCCATGGCCTTGGTAAAAACGAGATTGGTATCGACGAAGACGATGTCGACAACACCGAAAATGCCACACACTTCAAGCTGAAATTCAGGAAGACCTTCTCTGATTACATCAAGCTGAATTTCGGTGCCGATTATTTCATCACGACGTTTGATGAGCATTTTCAGGACTTCGGAGGGGACCGCTTCAGCTCCGGTTACGACGCCAATATCGCAGCAGGCTATGTTGAAGCCGATATCTTCTTCTCGAAAAAGCTGGCCGCAAAAGCAGGATTCCGCGCGTCAGATAACAATTACCTCAATCAATCGGCAATCATGCCACGCGCTTCGCTGGCGTATAAGCTGAGTAAATTTGGCACTGTGTCTTTTGCCTACGGTGATTTTGTGCAATCGCCAAGGCAGGATTACATCAAGTATTCAAACCAGTTCCTGAACGAGAAAACACAGCACTACATCCTCAATTACCAGTATTTCAGGAACGGGCAGACCTTTCGCGCCGAAGCCTATTATAAGAAGTACGACGATCTGGTGAAATTTGATGCCACCAATTATTCAAACGACGGTTTTGGTTACGCCAAAGGCCTTGAACTGTTCTGGCGCGACAACAAGAACATTAAAAACCTCGAGTATTGGTTCTCCTATTCTTTCATTGATACACAGCGCAATTACAGGGATTTTGAGTATGAAGTTACACCCAGCTTTGTGTCAAAGCACACCGCATCCCTCGTGACCAAATACTGGGTGCAAAGCCTCAAGTCACAGATCGGATTCACCCACAGCTTTAATTCGGGCAGGCCGTACGACAATCCCAACGAGGCCGGATTTATGCAGGGCAAGACCAAAACATTCAACAACCTGAGTTTAAGCTGGGCTTATCTCCTGAGCCAGCAAAAGATTTTGTATTTTTCGGTATCCAATGTGCTCGGGACAAACAACGTGTTTGGTTATGAATTCGCCAACACACCCGATGCCAATGGTGTTTATAAAAGCCGCGCCATCACGCCAACCGCCGACCGCTTCTTTTTTATCGGTTTCTTCTGGACAATCAGTAAGGACAAGAAAAGCAATCAGCTGGATAATTTGTAGGGGTAAATTTGTTTAAAGTGTGGGGTTTCATTCCGCAGCCGGTACAACCTTAAACTTTAAACTTTACACTTTCGACAACTCATCATCAAAAAACGACAGTTCAGTCAGTATTAGTTTTAGATCAGTCAACACCGATTTACATTTGTACTATAAAATAATAACCACTTAAAATTGAACATCATGACAAAAATTATTACCATCGTTACACTATTTTTTACAAGCCTTTTCTTCGGACAGGGAAAATATGAAGAAGGCATGGGTAAAGCATTCCAGCTCTGGGGTGAAGGGAAAAGCACTGAAGCCTCGGCAATGTTCGAAAGGATCGCTTCCGCAGAAAAAAACAACTGGCTGCCCAATTACTATGTAGGCTTGGTTAACGTGACAGCGGCTTTTACCACGCAGGATAAAGAAAAACTGAGTGCATTGCTCGACAAAGCACAGGATGCCGCTGATGCCGAATTGGCAAAAGCCCCTGAAAATCCTGAGTTGTTGGTTTTACAAGCCATGATCTACACCGCCTGGATCGTATATGATCCGATGACAAACGGGCAAAAGTATGGCGCCAAAGCCATGCAGGAATACGAAAAGGCCATTAAAATTGCTCCCAATAACCCAAGAGTGGTGTTCTGCAAAGCCGAGTTTGAAATCGGGGGTGCCCAGTTCTGGGGTACCGATACCAAGCCCATGTGTGCTGAGGTGGATCGTGCCATTGCATTGTTCGCTACCTACAAGGATGATACCAAATTCGGACCAAGCTGGGGCCTGGACCGCGCTTTGGAAACACAGAAAACCTGTAAGAAATAATAAACGGACCTGAACATCCCATACCATGTTAATACAAAAACTCTTCCGCATCCTGATCAAAGGTTTTATCATCAGCATTGTCATTTTCTTTGCCTTGAAAGGAATTGAAATGGCCTTCGGACAACAACTGGTATTCGATAAAGAACTGCTGAGGGAAATAGGATATTACTGTCTTTATGGTATCAGCCTGACCATCATCAATTCACTTTATTTTGGTTACATCAACAAGGAAGTGGTATGGGGTGAATATGGCAGGTACCGCATCCTGATTGGCGCTGCAGGCAGCGTAGTGCTTTCGTTGGTCGGAGTGTTCTTTGTCAGGTTTTTTATCAATGTAGTATTGGAAGGCCAGGAGGCAGCAGACTTTGTTGCCAAAGAAAAGATCAGGTTTTACATCGTCCCGATGATTGTTACGGTTGTCATTACGCTGATTTTTCACCTGGTTTACTTCTATAAGACCCTGAATGAGCGGAAGATTGTCCAGCAGAAAATCATCGCCGGCACCGCCTCAGCCCAGTTTGAAAGCCTCAAAAACCAGATTGATCCGCATTTCCTGTTCAACAGCCTCAATGTATTGAGCTCGCTCATCGAGGAAAATCCCGATAATGCACAGAAATTCACCACTTCATTGTCCAAGATTTACCGCTATGTGCTGGAGCAGAAAGACAAGGAACTGGTAAGCCTGGAAGAGGAGCTCGCTTTCGCGAAAACCTATATGAACCTGCTGAAAATGCGTTTTGAAAACAGCCTGTTCTATGAATTACCGGAAAATAATTACAATCCTGAAGCAAAGGTCGTGCCGCTTTCACTGCAATTATTGCTTGAAAATACCGTAAAGCACAATGTCGTCAGCGAAACCAAGCCGCTGCACATTCGTATCTTCATCGAAGGCGATTACCTGCACATACAGAATAACCTCCAGAAAAAAGAAGTGTTGCAGGATCGGAGGGGTGTAGGATTGCAGAATATCGTCAGCAGGTACGCGATTATGACGCAAAGGGCAGTTTATGTCGAAAAAGACGAGCAGTTTTTCACCGTTAAGATACCCATATTGACAAGACAGGTCTCAATCATTGAAAAAACATCAGGATACAACGAGAAGAACGCCTACTACCGAGCCAAAAGCAGGGTAGAGGAACTGAAGGGTTTTTACGGCAATCTGCTTTCGTATTGTATCGTAATCCCGATGCTGATCTTCGTCAACCTGAGCTATTCCCCGGAATTCCACTGGTTCTGGTTTTCCGTTTGCGGCTGGGGCTTCGGGTTGATCATGCATGCCTTCAAGGTTTTTGGCTACAGCACGAAATGGGAAGACCGGAAAATACGGCAGATATTAAATGAAAGGGAAAATAACCATAACTGGAATTAAAAAATAGCATTATGTATACAGATTTTGAACAGGAAGAACGCTTCCGTGAAGCAAGGAAAAGGGTAGAGGAACTTAAAGGATTTTATGGCAATCTCGTATCTTACATTGTGGTCAATCTGGGCCTCATGATCCTTAACCTGATGACAACACCGGACCGTTTGTGGTTTTTCTGGCCGATGTTCGGATGGGGAATCGGCGTGTTGTTCCATGCGATGAAAGTATTCAATTTTACGCCATTTGTAGGCAAGGACTGGGAAGAACGTAAAATCCGCCAGTTTATGGAAGAGGAAAAGCGAAGAAATGAAGAATTTAATAGCAGGAAAGATGAAGCGTGAGTCAGGCAACTACACAGATTCGGGACAGCCCGATGAAAACTACATTTACGCCGAAAGGAAAGTAAAACGGATCAAGGGATTCTATACACACCTTTCGGTATACGTAATCATTAATGGTATTGCACTCGTAAACGCTTACAGGCGTTCCAAAAGCAGCGAGGATTTTTGGGAACCCGATACATTCTGGATGCTGTTTTCCTGGGGCGTGGGCCTTACCGCACATTGGATCTCGGTGTTTTCCCCACACTTCCTGTTCAGCAAAAAATGGGAAGAAGAAAGGATCCGTAAGATTATTGATAAAGAAAGAAAAACGCAAAACTGGGAATAAACATGAACCTCATTATCATTGAAGACGAAAAGCCCGCTGCGAGGCTCCTACAGCGCAAACTTGAGAAAATGGAACTACAGCCGGCAACCATGCTCCACTCGGTTGAGGAGGCCGTAAACTGGTTTAGGAACAACCCGCATCCGGACCTGATTTTCCTCGATATCCAGCTTTCTGACGGACTTTCATTTGAAATATTCGAAAAAGTCGAAATCAAAAGTGCCGTAATTTTTACGACGGCTTATGATGAGTATGCGCTGCGGGCCTTCAAGCTCAACAGCATCGACTATCTGCTCAAGCCTATCGATGAAGATGACCTTGAAACAGCACTGAATAAATTTCGTGCCATGAAGCAGCAAAATCCTTTCGACTTTGAGTCGATACGCAAGATGTTTTCAAATCCCGCGGAAAAAAGCTACAAGAACAGGTTCACAGTGAAGATAGGCCAGCACCTCAAAGTCATCGGCATTGAGGAAATAGAATGTTTTTACAGCGAAAATAAGGGAACATACCTGCATACTGCAGACAATCGTGATTACCTGATTGAAAGCACGCTTGAAACTTTGGAGCAGGAACTCGATCCGGCAAAGTTCTACCGCATCAGCCGTAAATTCATCGTACCGCTGCAGTCCATCCGTGAAATCGTGATGTACAGCAATTCCCGACTCAAATTGATTTTGCCGACTTACAAAGACGATGAGGTGATTGTCAGCAGGGAAAAGGTATCCGACTTCAAGAGCTGGATAGGTTAGCATACCGAACGGAGCTTTGGTTATACGTTCTTCAAAACTTTAAAGTTTAGGAATAATTACGCATTTTGTGTAATGACTTGTTTCCGGGAATTCGTATCTTACCTTCAGGGAAGGGGAAAATACGTCCCTACAAAATAACGCGGAACCATTAGTACACAAAATGCGTAAGATTTGTTAAAGTTACATTTCGGGACTAGCAGCAATGCGGCGGCACCCTTCAAAAAAATGTTTCGCTTCAAACCTGTCACTCAAGACCGAGGTTTAAAACGAAACAGTTTCAATAGTTGTGTCGTGTGTGGTTTAGTCGAACAAGGATTTTATCTCTTTTTCGGTTTTTCCTAACTTCTGTTGCAATTTTCCCCACATTTCCTGTTCTTTACCTTCCTCATACAACAAATCGTCGTCAGTCAGGTCGGCAAATTTCTGTTTGAGTTTTCCTTTAAACTCTTCCCAGTTTCCTTTAATTTCGGTTGAATTTGGCATAGCGCTTGTTTTTTGTTACTAATAATTTCTTTTTCAGTTACAAAAGTGCATTTTTAAAACCGGCGCGCTGTTACAGGATTTTTCAGGATTGTTATAATTTATTTTTTTTCGCTTCCGCAGATTCCATGCAGCCATAAAACTGCAATCCGAACAACAATGAAGCAATCACAAGATGGATGGTCTGCGATCCAAACGGAAAGTCGAGATAGTAAATGATGACCCCGGAAAGTATCTCGAGTAAAATCAATCCCATAATCGCATTTACCTTACTGTATCCCAGCTTTTTATTCCGGTTCAGGAAAAACAAAAACAGTGTCAACCCAATGACCAGGAATGAAAAGGAACGGTGGATATAGAAAATCACAGGCGGACTGATCAGAGAATCCTCGACATTATCATGACCAAGTTCCCTGACCTGCTCATCGACAAACTGCCTGACCTGTGTGCCAAAAGCAATTTGTACCAGCGTCAGCAACAGTGCAAAAACCATTAATTTACGGAACAGCGCATTGTATTTTGCCGTCGACGGACTTCCTTTTGCCTTACGGATTATATAAAGCAACAGGGCGACAATAACCAACGCTACCAGCATGTGAAGCGTAATCTTGACCGGGTTCAGCACAGAATAGACGACTTTGGCACCCAGCCAGGCCTGTGCCGCCATCAGGATGACCGTCAGCCAGGAAAGCCAGATTATTTTCTTGTTTCCGCTCCGAAACTTAAAAGAAGATACCGCCATCAGCAATACCGCTAAGCCGGCCAGTGCTCCGGCAAGCCTGTTCAGGTATTCAATCCAGGTGTGCGTCGCGTTAAAATCAGCGTAATCATGTTTGGTATAAGGGCGCCAATGCGAGGCGTCGTAGGTTTCACCCGTTTTGAAGTCGTCTTTGGCAACCCATAATTTCTCGTCTTTGATGATCACCTGCCCGGATTCAAATTCCCGATTCGGTGCCCACGTCAACTCCTTAACATCCGTGGGCGGAATGTAATATCCAAAACATTTTGGCCAGTCCGGGCAACCCATTCCGGAGCCCGTCATGCGCACAAGCGCCCCGGCGATAATCACAATGTATACGAGCACTAAGGAAGCTTTGGCGAAAGAAAGGAAATAACTTTTCATAGTATATTGAAATTTAACCAGGTATTAAAATTTCGACAGGTTTATCGCTAGTCGTTCTCAGTAATTTAATTTTGCACTCAGGCACTCAGGCACTCAGGCACTCAGGCACTCAAGCCTTTTTCAATCCCATTTTTTCCGCCCGTTCCATCATAAATTGAAAAGCGGCCCCGTATTCATTCGGGATGTCTCCTTCAAGAATTGCCTCTTTAATTGCTTCTTTGAGTACGCCGATTTCGCGTGAGGGTTTCAGGTTGAAGATTTCCATAATTTCCTCTCCGGTGATCGGTGGCTGGAAATTCCGGACGTGGTCGCGCGCTTCAACTTCAACGATTTTTTGGCGGACGAGATTGAAATTCTGATGGTATTTTTTAAATTTCACCGGATTCTTGGTCGTAATATCTGCCTCACACAAAATCATCAGATTTTCGACGTCTTCACCGGCATCGAATACCAGCCTCCGTACGGCCGAGTCTGTTACAATCTCCTGCGACAATACAATAGGGCGTGAGCTCATCATCACCATTTTCTGAACAAACTTCATCTTTTGGTTCAGTGGCATGTGCAGGCGTTCAAAGATTTTCTTCGTCATTTTTCCGCCTACAAATTCATGTCCGTGAAACGTCCATCCCTGTTTTTTGAAAAAACGTTTGGTCGGCGCTTTGCCAATGTCGTGGAGTAATGCCGCCCAACGCAACCAAACATCATCAGTATTCCTGCTGATGTTGTCTACGACTTCGAGTGTATGATAGAAATTGTTCTTATGTGTATGGCCCTCAATTTCCTCAACCTGATTCAGCGCGGTCAATTCCGGGAGGATAATCTCAAGCAGTCCGGTTTTGTAAAGCAACAAAAAACCTTCCGACGGTTTTTCTGCAGCAAGTATCTTATTGAGCTCCTCTACAATTCTTTCGCCTGAAATAATCCTGATGCGTTCTTTGTTTTTTGAAATGGAATCCAAAGAATCTTTTTCGATTTCAAAGCCCAATTGGGTCGCAAAGCGAATTCCCCTTAACATCCGCAACGGATCGTCAGAATAAGTGATGTCCGGGTCAAGCGGCGTACGGATGGTTTTTCGGGCAATATCGTCGATGCCATTGAACGGGTCGAGTAATTCACCGTAATTGGCTTTACTCAACGACAGTGCCAACGCGTTTATCGTAAAATCGCGGCGGTTTTGGTCGTCCTGCAATGTGCCGTTTTCCACTAAGGGATTACGACTGTCCGATTGGTAGGATTCCTTACGGGCTCCGACAAACTCGATGTCGGTATCTTCAAAACGAAGCATGGCTGTTCCATAAGTCTTGAATACCTGAACCTTTGGCTTTTTGGGAAGCAGCGAAGATACTTTCTGCGCCAGCTCAATGCCGCTGCCAACAGCAACAACATCGATATCTTTTTTAATGCCGCGATCCAAAATAAGGTCCCTTACAAATCCGCCAATTACATAGCTTTCCACCTGCAATTCCTCAGCGGCTGTACTAATCGTTTCAAAAATCCTGTTCCGGAGTGCTTCCGTGTAGTTTGTCTTAACCAAAATGCAAATCAAATAATCGCTTCAGCAATTATTAATTATTAATTATTCTCTGTAAACTGCCAACCGTCAATTGAAATTTATTTCCGGATAATGGTCACCTGCGAATCGTTGGTCAGTTTAATAATTGTCGACGGGTTTCCTGCAGTTTTATCACGGTGCAAATTTACGACATAGTCTACGCCGTTTATAATTTCCGGACTGATTTCTTTAAAACTTTTTGGTGTGGGCTGGCCTGAAATATTAGCCGAGGTGGATACCAGTGGTTTCTTCATGCGTTCCATCAGTTTATAACAGAATGGTTCTTTCACTAACCGAACGCCTAAGGAGTTGTCGGCACCAATGACGTTCTTCGCGACATTTCGGGGATTGTCCAGAATCAGGGTTGTCGGTTTTTCACTGAGGTCAATGATTTGCCAGGCTGTTTCGGGGATTTCCTTAAACACATTGTACATCATTTTTTCACCATTCATCAGTACAATCATGCTTTGGGTCTCGGCCCTTTTCTTGAGCGCATATATTTTGGCAACTGCCTCCTCGTTCGTGGCATCACAGCCAATACCCCAAACCGTATCAGTGGGGTAGAGGATGATACCGCCTTTTTGGATCACTTCAAAAGCCTGGTGTATCTCTGCGTTTATATCAGCTGTCATTTATTTGATTTTATATATCCCGAGCAGCTTTTTGAATGCCTTGCCCAGGACTTTGTATTTAACGATAATCTTGTTCTTCAGGCTTAGTTTCCACCATTCACGCATTGGAATTTGATTTTCAATGATGAAGTGGTCCATTTCAGGTGATAATTTGAAATCATCCTTTAGGGTTTCCCACTTGATGTCATCATAGCCATTGAAGTTGTTGACCTTATTTTTTTCGTGAATAACCGCAATCCAGAGGCGTTTGTGGTACACCTGCGTCACGCGGGATTCCTTTTTCCACATATGGTGGTCGCTAAACCAAACCGTTTTCGGATTGTCATTTTTTTCAATCAGGCTGATGAATGGATTGAAAATATGCTCTTTCTTTCCAAGCATTACGGTTGGTTTGATCTGTATTGAATACCCTGTGATGATATCAATCGCACGGTAGTCCTGCGCGTTGAATTTTTTCTGGACTTCATCAATAAAATCCTTATGGATGGCATCATCATTGTCAATCCGTGACGTGATCAGGTATGGTTTTTCCCTGGATCGGCCATCAATTACCTTTTTAATTTCCGGATAAAAAGCAGGCATTCCATCAATGTAAAGCGCCTCAATATGCCCATGTCCTTTGAGCAGGTTGGTAATACGTTGTTTGTATTTTTCGGCAGTCGTAATGTCGAAACAGATCAGCCATTTGAAATTTGTGTTCGTCTGGGCGGCGACCGATGGAAAGCAAAAATTTTCAAACAGCCACATCCTGTCTTCCATCCATTCGTCTGTAAGCAACGCTTCGTTGTTTTTGGTGAACTCCCAATTGGGGTTCCTAAGGTTGAAACGCGTCATCAGGTAATGATCAAACATAACTCACAGATTTAAGTAGTCGAAAGCCTTTTCAGCAAATTTTATATTGATTTCGCGGCATTCTTCCATAATACCCGAATAGGATTGGACCTTTTTCAAATCGTTTTCGAAATTTGAAAAAGTGGAAATTACCGGTTGGTATTTGAAATCATAGAATTTGGAGGAATTGGGGAATACCATTACTTTCTTGCCCAGCATAAGGCTCCAGTACATGGCGTGGTAACTGTCGGTCAGTATCGTATCGGTAGCGCCAATGAAGTTTACCACTTCCTCAAAAACAGCATCATTTGATGTCGAGGGGAACTGTTCGAATTTCTTCAGTACGCTTTTGTTACGGAGTGTTTTTTTATGAAAAATAACACCAATTTCGTTGGTCACTTCAAACGGGGTGTCGAAAATTGGATGCAGGCAGCTTACGCACGGCACCCATTCTTCTTTCATGCCGTAATCCCTGACGCCCACAAGTCCGAATTTCGAAGTGTCAACGTTATACTTCCTGATTTTTCCATACGTGCTGCTGCTTTTTGCATTGTGTCCGGGAGACCAGAGTACGGTTTTTTTGCCCTTAGCTCCCAATTTTTCAAAAAGCCCGAGCTGTTTGTCAAAACCCTCACGGTTGAGCAGGCCGCCGCCACCGATAATCAATGAATTTTGTGTTATTTTCTCAAACCAGTTGTCACGGATGGCTTTGTCTTCCCGCTTGTAGTCGAAAATGTCAAGGTATTTTCCGCTGAGCTGTTCAAAATAATGGTGCGGACCGCAATAGAAATCCCCAATGTTTGTTGGGTCATACCGGTGCAGGTTTACCACATCGTTATTTTGCTGGCCTTCAAAATTAAGAATGCGGGAGATGACTTCTTTCTTTTGTGCATTCCTGCTGAAGTGCGACAACTTGTTCTGTATAAAGCCGGAAAGTCCCATCCTGATTTGGTGTTAAATTAAGATTGCTCCCTGAAAAGACGCCTGAGTTCCTTGTAACGGTACCTTACGCTGAGGGCATTCAGGTAACATATAATGATCCCTTTCTTTCCATCCAGTATCCCCAGTCTTACAAGATACTGATAGAGGAAATTATAGATGGAATGCCCGAAATAATGAAACACCGTCGGTTTGAAGCCGGAACGGAATTTCTCCATAGCCTTAAGTTTACCGTAGGTAATCATCTTGCGTTTATAGGATTCATAGTCGGCATAGGAATAGTGAATCAGCCTGTTCTCGAATACTGCAACGCGTCCGTCTACATCGAGTTTTTCGTGCACAAGTCTTTTTGCGGTATAGCGTGCCTTATCCTTCCTGAACAAACGGAAAATCCGGTCTGTCTGCCACCCGCTGAAATGCAATTGCTTTCCTTTAAAGAAGAACTTTCGATAGAAAAGATAGGCGCTGATGTTTTCATTCAGGTTTACGGTGTCTATGATTTCCT
>CALRKC020000019.1:0-12528 GCA_943367895.1 Erythrobacter sanguineus
TTATAGACGAAATTCATACGCCCGATTCCTCGCGGTACTTCTATGGAGAAGGCTATCAGGCAAGGCAGGACAACAACGAGGAACAAAAGCAGCTTTCGAAGGAGTTCGTAAGGCAGTGGCTCATCGCAAATGGTTTCCAGGGTAAGGAAGGGCAGCAGATTCCGGATATGAATGACGCTTATATCAATAGTGTTTCCGAACGCTATATAGAATTGTATGAAAATATCCTTGGCGAAAATTTTGTAAAGGCCGATATCAGTGAAATTTCAGCAAGGATTGAAAAAAATGTAGTGGATTATCTGAAGAAGTAAATCAATAATGTATAAAATAACCGGCGAAGGAGTTAACAAGGCTTTTTCGCCGGTTTTATTTTTCTATAGGTTTTGTATCCGATAAACAATTCCAGTAAAGAAAGTACGGCGACGACACCATACAAAAAGGATGATATATCCGAAATCTCGTCTGATTCCTGAACGGTTGATTTATTTCCAAGAGAAGATAGGGGAGGATAAATCGTATTCCCTATTATAGAATGAAGACTGACGGTGGCATATAACAACCCTATAATCAACAAAGTATTAAATAAAAGGAATATACTGTTGCCGGTGACAGCATTAAAATGTTCCCAGATAGTTCTTAAAAAATAGACAATATAAAAAGTGAAAAAAATTATTGGTACCAATAACCATAATCTGTCTATTACAAAATAAGTATCATGGATATTAAATATCGATGTATTATCTCCCGAATCGACAAAACCAAAATAGAAATACAAGCTTACTGCTGTAGCTGTCAAAAAGCATCCTAGTTCTTTTTTCCAATCAATCAAATGCATCATCCTTCAAGTCCCTTTCTCACTTTCGCGGGCAATTTCGCCTTGACCAATTCATAGGACTGCTTAATATATTTCTCCCAATCCGATTTTGTCATAATCGCAATATCATCCGCCAAAACCCATTTATATCTCGCCACATAGGGTGCCGGACGGAAACCTCTATTGGATGACAATTCATCAAATTCCCCATCAGTGACTTTAAACGAAGCTGAAGTCGGCTGTTGGTCAAGCCCTGCTACGCAAAACATTTTCCCAGCTATGCAAAAGCAAAGATCATGACCCCATTTGATATCTTCGGTTGCGTAAGGCATTTTCATGCAGATTTCGCGGATGTCTTCTATGTCCATAAACCTTTATTTTTTACAATCACCATCAGTTAAGGCACTCATCCCGCCGTCCATATTAGCTACATGCTTGAAACCGTTTTGAGTCAGTATATAAGCTGCCTGCGGACTGCGATGGCTGTGCGAGCAATACACAACGATATCTTTGTTTTTGTATTTTTCTAATTCATGAAGCCTTTCCTCCAATTGCTGTAAAGGAATATTGATGGCATTTTTCAGTGAGCCGAAATCAGGATCGGCCTTACCTTCAAATTCTTCGGCAGTACGTACGTCCAGTAAGATGACTTTTGGATGTGATTTGATGTAATCGCAGATGTTCTCTGGTTTTACACGCTTAAAAGAAATTGTTTCCGCAGGCACGAGTCCCATATGGCAAACCGAACATTCGCCCGGAGTTTCGTGGATGGTTTCATCACAGGCAAGTCCGCATGGTAAGCATTTGTATTGGGTGTTTTCTTTTTGTATTAAGGCATATGATATAAAGCAGAGTACAGGAAGCAGTAAGAGGAAGTACTTTTTATTCTTCATAAAACTTATTGTTTATAAATCATCTTATGCATATCGAAGCCCTCCGCCCAGTAGTCCTTCACGGTTTTTGTAAGTTCAAAGCCATTCTTCTCATAAAACCGGTACGCCATCTGTGAAGTCCTGACACAGATTTCACGAACCTGCTTCATGTCGGCAAGTACGTCAAGCCGGTGCCTGAGCAAAGCCGTTCCAATGCCTTTCCCCTTGTAATCCGGGTGAACACAGTCCCAGCTGATTTTTGCGGTAGTCTGCTCTGCTTCAAAATTGATGCCGCCGGCACCTACCACCGCACCATCGGCTTCGACAACATAATATTGTTCAAACTCATTGTCGAGGTAGTAATTATAATCATCCCATTCGCTTTCCGCAAAATAGGTGGGGGTATTCATCTTCAGGATGTTTTGCAGCGCCGGTTTATCGGCTGCCTGATAAGGCCGTATGGAAATCTTAGGCGTTGCCATAAATCTTTTGGTACAAATCGCGGTATTTCTCCAGTACGATTTTCCGTTTCAGTTTCAGGGTTGGTGTAAGTTCACCACCGTCAATCGACCAGACGTTTGGTGTAAGCTCGAAACGTTTGATCTGTTCCCAGTTCCCGAATTTCTTGTTCAGCGTTTCAATTTCCTCGTCGATGCGCCGGATCACTTCAGGGTGTTCCACAATCTCCTTATTGGAAAGGCCTAAATTGATGTTGTGCAGCCTTGCCCATTCCCTTACAAAGTCAAAATTGGGCTGTATAAACGCACCGGGCATTTTCTCGCCGTCACCAATTACCATGATCTGTTCAATAAAGCGCGATTGTTTCATGGCATTTTCAAGCAATTGCGGTGCGATATATTTACCACCGGAAGTCTTGAACATCTCCTTCTTACGATCGGTAATTTTAAGGAATCCTTCCCCATCAATAATACCGATATCGCCTGTATGGAAATAACCGCCCTGCAGCACTTCAGCTGTTTTCTCAGGCTCCTTGTAGTAGCCCATCATCACATTGGGACCTTTGCAGAGGATTTCACCGTCTTCAGCAATCTTTACTTCAACGTTATCTATCACACGTCCTACGGTACCAATCTTAAATCCATTATTCCGACGGTCATTTACGGCAATTACGGGAGAAGTTTCGGTCAGGCCGTAACCTTCCATCACATAGATTTCCGCGGCAGCAAAAATACGTGCCAGTCGCGGTTGCAGTGCCGCACTGCCCGAAACCATCAACTCCAGTTTGCCTCCGAGTCCTTCTTTCCATTTGCTGAAAATCAGTTTTCTCGCAATCGACAGCTGGAATTCATACCAGGCACCGTTTTTGCCATAAGGTTCATATCGCAGGCCCAGATCAATCGCCCAGAAGAATAATTTCTTTTTGATGCCGGTTAATTCGGATCCTTTGGCATAAATCCTGTCGTAAACTTTTTCCAGCAACCTTGGCACTGCGGTAATGACATTGGGCTGGGTTTCCTTAAGGTTGTCCACGAGTTTTTCAATCGATTCCGCGAAATATACGGAAACGCCATAATACTGATAGATGTAAAGAATCATCCTTTCATAAATATGGCAGATCGGAAGGAAACTCAGTGCACGGCTTTTGCCCTCCTCAAACGGAATTCGCGGTGCACTGCCCAGTACGTTGGCAACGATGTTCTTATGGGACAACATCACGCCTTTTGGTTTCCCTGTGGTGCCCGAAGTATAAATAATGGTAGCGAGGTCCTCGGGCTGAATGGTGTCTTTGATTGCGTCCACCGCGGACTGATTGCTGTCGTCCTTCCCAAGTTCCAGCAATTGTTCCCAATGGTCACAGCCATCGATGTGGTCAAAGCAGTATACCTTTATCAGGGAAGGCACATTGGCTTTAATATGGTTCACTTTTGCCAAAACCCCGGTATCGGAAACAAAGCAGTATTTTGATTCCGAATGGTTCAGGATGTACTCATAATCTTCTTCCGAAATGGTGGGATATATGGGCACGTTCTGTGCGCCGGTCTGTAAGATACCGATATCCATGATATTCCATTCGGTACGGTTGGAAGACGAAATCACTGCAATCTTGTCGTCCTTCTTCACGCCCATCCGCAGCAGCGCCCGCGATACGGCATTCGCTTTATCTACGTATTCCCTGGTAGAAGTAGCCTTCCACACCCCGTCATATTTGGTTACAAGCGCTTCCTTCAGGTCGTGTTTTTCAAGCTGGTAATAAGGAAAATCGAATAGCCGTGTAATTGTTGTCATTGGTGCTTGTAATTTAGTGCAAAGTAATAAAAAAGATCGGAAGTTTGAAAAGTTCAGAAGATCGGAAGTTATTGCGTCGTAGTTGGAAGAAATCATATTCTGAGGTAACAGAAAAATGCAGCAACATACGTTATACCCAAAAAACGTTCTCAGTTCTTTCGATCTTCCGAACCTATTTCCTCGCCAGCCTGGCCCGTACCTTACTTAGAAACTCCGCCGAAATACCCAGATAGGAAGCGATATGGTGCTGTGCGACGCGCTGCGGGATCGTAGGGTAGAGGGTAATAAATTCAACGTACTTTTCGGTAGCGGTTTTGGCAATCGTATTGAACAAACGGTTTTGCGTCACCGCCATATTGCGCATCAGTAAGATCCGGAATGCTCTTTCAAATTTAGGTGCTTCGGCAAAAAGCTGCTCTTTTGTTTCAGGAGTGAACATCAGGAATTCGCAGTCCTCCAATGTCTCGATATAAACCTGGCTTGGCTTTTCCTCATAAATGCTGAAGGACACATCACTCACCCAGGCATCCTCAATGGCAAATTGTAAAATCACCTCGAAGCCGTTTGCGTCGATATAATACTTGCGGATACAGCCACTGACGACAAAGGCCTCGAAATTGCATTTCTCGCCTTCACGCAGCATAATCGTCTTTCGCGGTACTTTTTTATATTCGAGTAAGGCATTGAAGGTCTTAAGCTCGGCGTCCGTAAACGAAACATAGCGGGAAATGGCGGTGTTGATTTGTTCAAACATTTTAATCAGATATGAAAAAATTAGATAATGAGATAGTTGAGGCTAAAGTTAAGTGAATTCTGTTCTAATTTTTTACTCCATCCGATTCATTATCTCATAATCTAATTTTCTCATTTGCTAATTGATTATCTTTGCATCACCATAAAACTTCCTGTCATGATTTTTGAAAAACCCATTGACAATCCGTTCGAAGTACAGATATCCTTTCACAAGCTGCTGGAAAACCTTGAGGCCATTGCGGCTTCGGATATTGACTACCGCGCTCATTATGCGAAAGGACTGCTTAAAGCTACGGCAGCCGTTCCTGAACTCCGGGACGGCATCAGGGATTTTTCGACGATTAAGTCACATACGGAATTAATCCGAAACCTGCTGGCTGATTTGTTTCCCACGGCATTGACAAACAACGAGATCAAGGCAGTTACGATTCCGTTTCACAATATTACCTTCAATTACTCTACGCGTTTCCAACAGATACTGAACAATGCCGGTCCGGATTTCGACATGGAAATCCGGGATGTTACTGACCAGAGTTTTTATGTGATGAGCTGCTGTATGATCCTGAATGGATATTATGGTTACAATTTCGACTTTAGCAAGCCGTTTTTCTATGATATTCCCGATAAGGATGGCATCATGCGGCACTATCGTATTTTATACAATGCCGATTTTATAGAAATATTACCCACCGAAAGGTCGTTACCCATTGCTGCGGAAGACGTGGACGTACTGATCAACAATTTCGATAACATTGCGCTGTGGAAAGAGAAATTTCCGCCCAATAGTTGGATTATGCGGGGCTTTGGCATCATGACGCTATACGACGCAACGGTGGAAAGTGCGGTGTCCAACTTAAAAACAAATCTGCTTTCGCCCAAGGATGAGTCCGACAGCGAAGACATCCGTGACAGTTTCCAGAGTATCTTCAGGTCGATATTTAAGTTTAACGACCTGCGTATCGGATACAGCTCGATCGACCCGATTACGAACCAGTTTACGATTTCACCATTTGAAAAGAATATCACCAGCTTCCTGACCTGTGAGGACGAAGCGTTCGATTGTGACTATTTTCTTTGTCATGCATCCTTGCCAGAGCTGTTAAAGCAGGAGCGTTACTTTGTTATTTCCGATGTAGAGCAATTCGGGAAAGATAATCCTGACGCCAGGCTGGCAAAAAAACTGCTAAAGCAGGACGTGCACAGTGCGATTTTTGCGCCCGTGGTAAAAAACGGTACGCTTCTTGGAATTATCGAATTGGTTTCGGCAACGAAAAAACGCCTTAACACGCTTAATTCGAATAAGCTTGACATCGTACTGCCTTATATCGTTGATACGATTGACCGCTATTATTCCGATATCAGGAATCAGATTGAAGCGCTGATCCAGAAAGAATATACCACGATTCACCCGAGTGTGTACTGGAAGTTTCGCGAAGAAGCCTTCAGTCACCTGAATGATGCCTCATCGCTGCACGAGATTGTATTTAACGATGTGTATCCACTTTTCGGGCAGATCGACATCAAAGGGTCTTCCGAAAGAAGGAACGCGACGACCAAGGAAGATATCATCCAACAGGTAAGCCTGCTCAAACAGATATTCGAGAGTATTAACGAAGGCCGGAAACTCCCGATTTTTGAGCAGAAAATATTTGAGTTAAGTCAGTACCTCATTACCTTAAACGACGCTATTAAAGCTGATTCAGAGCATATTATCCAGAATTACATCCGCAGTGAAATCCATCCGGTATTAAAGCTTCACAAACCGCAACAGCCGGAAACCGCAGCCCTTATCGAAAACTATTTCGACAACCTGGACCGCAAATCAGATACGGTATATGCCGCGAGGAAAAAATATGATGCCACGGTGTCGATCATCAACAAGAAAATGGCCGATATCCTGGACAGGAATCAAATCGAGGCACAGGAGTATTACCCGCATTATTATGAGCGTTTCAAGACTGATGGTGTCGAGCACAACCTGTATATCGGGAACTCGATTACAAATGAGGCGCAGTTTGATTTCCTTTACTTATACAACCTCCGTCTATGGCAATTGCAGGTCATGTGTGAAATGG
Organism: Erythrobacter sanguineus; assembly: GCA_943367895.1. Taxonomy (GTDB): domain Bacteria; phylum Bacteroidota; class Bacteroidia; order Flavobacteriales; family Flavobacteriaceae; genus Flavobacterium. The sequence continues at coordinate 6,762 of CALRKC020000019.1, forward strand.
AAAACCAATACCATCTGCTGCAGCCCTCGTTGCCGTACCCAATGGAAGTAGCGTCACTGATTTTGGTTATCAACCTGCCGATTACGATCCGTTTCCGTATGGACGAGAAGCGTTTTGATGTTGATGGTTCTTACAATGCCCGTTATGAAGTCATCAAGAAACGTATCGACAAGGCATTTATCAAAGGTACTACCGAGAGGATTACGGCACAGGACAAGATTACCATTGTGTATGCACAGCAGGAAGAAGAGCAGGAGTACAAACGCTACATCGCTTTCCTGCAGCATAAGAAGCGGCTCGGCCCGAAGGTAGAATACTTTGATGTCGAAGACCTTCAGGGTGTGTCCGGACTCAAGGGCATTCGTGTAGAAGTGCTTTATGAGGAAAACAGCCAGAAATTATACAGCTACGGTGAATTGCTGAAAGAAATCGAAAGTTAAGCGCGTATCGACTGGAACGCAATCACAAACGCAATTACCGAAAGGATGATGCCAACCATAAAGATGTTGTAGGTAATACGCAGTAATTTGTATTTGCGGTTCAGGACCAATCCGAGATAATAGAGGTCGCGGATCATACTGTTGTACAAATAGTCTTTATCCTTCATCATTTCATTCATTGCCCATTCGTATTCCTGGAGGGGCATCTTATAAAAATTCCCGAAGAACAACAAATTAACTTTCTTGTCCTCAATTTCCTTTCTCGTGAACGAGCCCGAAGTCACTTTCGGCCTCGTCGACAGTATAGCAAAGATGATTGAGATTACACTAAACAGTAACAGTACGAATGTAGGCATTACCAAATGGGCATTGCCCGGACTGTCGAGTTTAGGGATTAACGTGGACAGCGAAATGGAGATGATAATGGCATTCACCGACAACAAGATGTTTGCCTTACTGTCAGCAATCTGGCTCAGTTGCGTATGGTTGTTGAGCGTCACCTTGAACATGGTCTCTACACCACGCTCTGGTTTTTCACCGCGTTTTTTCTTATCTTCTTTTTTGCTGATATCCAGTTGCTTATCGTTTATCATCTCTTGTAATCTGATAATATTCCTGTCTTTCTTGGGCTGCCAGTTTTCTTTGGCAAAATTGGTATAATAACGGTGTTTTTGTGTCAGCATCTTTAAGTTGCCCTCAAGCCATTCGATGTCGGTGAAATGCTTGCCGGAGCAAACTTCCCATTCCTTGCGCAGTGCTTCACTGATGTCGAAATAGCCCTTCTTCGCAAAATGGGCCGCGTCAGCATCACGGATAATGAATTCCAGGTTGGTCTGTGGCTCAGTACGGATATCGGTGGCGAGAATCAGGCTTTCCGTCAAGGCAACCAGTCCGGAATCGAGGTTTTCAGTTTGGGCAAAATCACGGAAGACCATAACGCTTTTCTGCTCATGTTCCTCACAGTCTTTCACATAGCCCGTATCATGGAACCAGCCGGCCAGTAATAACGCCGTGTATTCATTTTCCGAAGGTTTTTCAGCTTCCGAAATTTTCTTTACCGCCTCCACCACCCGCAAAGTATGGTTGAAATTATGGTAAGTATATGCCGGAGATAGTTTATCTTTGATTAGTGTAAAGACAAATTGTTCCGCTTTTTCTATAACGCCCATGATAAAATTTTACAGCAACCAAATTATGAAATTATTTTGTTGGAAAGACGGAACTTCCGGACAAATTTATCCTTTCATTCATTGCATCTTCCTTTTGCTGCTTTTGAATTCCTGTGCTACACAGGAAGCACAGTACGGGCGTAATATCTCCAAAAATAGCGCCGTATCAACTACTGAAGCGAAACTGGAACACACGTTTTTCCTGGTCGGTGATGCCGGAAATGCAGACCGGCCTGATGCCGCGCGCACCCTTTCTTTTCTGAAAAAGCGGCTCGACAACGCCCGTGAACAAAGTACGTTGTTGTTTTTAGGTGATAATATCTATCCCGCCGGTATGCCGATGCAGGGAAAGACAGAACGTAAACTGGCTGAGATTAAACTCGACAACCAGATCGCCTTGGCCAAAGATTATAAAGGAAAAACGATTTTTATCCCCGGAAACCATGACTGGTACAGTGAAGGCCTGCAGGGATTGAAGCGCCAGGAGAAATATATCACGGAAAAGCTTGGACAGAAGAAATCGTTCCTGCCGAAAGAAGGTTGCGGCATTGAGACGCTAAAGGTTGCGGATGATATTGCGCTGATTGTCATTGATTCACAATGGTATATGGAAAACTGGGATGACAATCCAACGATTAATGATAACTGTGACATCAAGTCACGTGACGATTTTTTCAGGGAACTCGAAGACCAGATTACAAAGAACCAAAAGAAGACAATCCTGATTGCCATGCACCATCCGTTGATGAGCAATGGCACCCACGGAGGGCAATTTTCACTGATCAAGAACCTTTTTCCGTTAGAATCTGATTTTCCGTTGCCCGTTGTAGGGTCTGTTATCAATTTTATCAGGAAGACCTCAGGGATTGTGCCTCAGGACATTATGAATAAAAAATATTCGGCGTTGATACAGCGCATAAAGCCTTTAATACAGGACAAGCCGAACGTGATTGTGGTCTCAGGCCATGAACACAACCTTCAGTACATCGAAAAAGATAACGTACGGCAGATCGTCAGTGGCGCAGGCTCCAAGACAGAGGCAGCGCGTGCGATTGATGCCAACGACTTTTCTTCAGGGGGCAACGGTTATGCCGTGCTCGAAGTGTACGAGAAAGGGGAGGCGTGGGTATCGTTTTTCGGGATGAAGAAGAACCAGGAGCAGCTGTTGCACAAATACAGGGTAAATCCGCCGGTATTGGAAAAGGAAGTGAAGGTATATCCGACTGCTTTTCCTCCGAAATTTGATGCTTCAGTATACAATGATTCTCTTTTGCATAAATCAAAGTTCCATAATTTTCTATGGGGAAAACACTACCGAAAGTATTACGGCACGAAGATTCCCACGAACACCGTATCGCTGGATACTTTGTATGGTGGATTGTCTCCGGTAACTGCAGGCGGCGGGCACCAATCGATGTCACTACGGCTTGAGGACAAATCGAAAAGGCAGTATACAATGCGTGGACTGCGTAAGAATGCCGTGAAGTTCATCCAGACCGTTGCATTCAGGAACCAGTCGGTGGAACGGGATTTTAAGAACACCTATGCCGAGGATTTTCTTTTGGATTTCTATACGACCTCACATCCGTATACACCGTTTATCGTGGGGGATTTGGCTGATGCAGTCAATATCAGTCATGCAAACCCGAAGCTGTTTTATGTGCCCAGGCAAAACGCGCTTGGCGAATTCAATGAGGAATACGGTGACGAGCTGTATATGATTGAAGAACGTGCCGATAAGGGTTTTGAGAAACTGAAGAGCTTCGGTAAACCGGATGCACTGATCAGTACCGATGATTTACTGCTGAACCTGCGTAAAGATGAAAAGTATAGGGTGGATGAAAAAGCCTATATCCGTGCGCGCCTTTTTGATATGCTCATAGGCGACTGGGACAGGCATTACGACCAATGGCGCTGGGGGGAATACAAGGAAAAAGACGAGGTCATTTACCGCCCGATACCGCGCGATCGCGACCAGGCATTCACCAAATACGACGGTGCCTTATTGTGGCTGATCATGAAGATGCCCGCACTGCGGCATATGCAGTCCTTTAAAAGCGATATCGCGAATGTCAAATGGTTCAATATGGAAGCCTATCCGCTTGACATAGCCTGTATTACCACGGCACCCGCGAAAGACTGGGAAGAACAGGCGGAATACCTGATGAATAACCTCACTGACAAAGAGATTGAGACTGCCTTTAACAAATTGCCAAAGGAGGTAAACGACGGCACGATAGCTGAAATTAAGAAAAACCTGAAGTCAAGGCGCGGCAAACTTAAGGAGTATGCCGACCGCTATTTTGAGGTCTTGCAGAAAACCGTAGTGATTACGGGAACAGACAAAAAAGACAAGTTTATAGTCAGGAGACTCGGTGATGACCAGACCGAAGTAGCGGTGTACCGGATCAAGAACGAAGGGGAAATTTTGGTAAGTAAACGGACGTACAACCGTAAGGATACCCGAGAGATCTGGATTTACGGTTTGGACGATGACGATGTATACGATGTTAGCGGAAAAGACAATCACTGCATAAGGGTCAGGCTTTTCGGAGGGCAAAACCACGACGTGTATCAGGTGAAGGACGGAAAGAAAATCAGGATATATGACTTTGCGTCAAAAGACAATGATCTTGAGGTGGACCGCCACACGAAGACGCTGCTTTCCGATGATTATGATTTGAATCAGTATGATTACAAACGCCCGAAATACAATGCGATTGCCGGTTTCCCAAATATCGGATTCAATCCCGATGACGGGATCAAAGTTGGCGTTTCCGTTACCTATACCGTCAATGGCTTCAAGCGCAATCCGTTCTCACAGAAACACAATGTCAAGGCCAACTATTACTTTGCGACGGGAGGTTACGAATTGATTTACAAAGGTGTATTCCCGAATATCCGCAGTAACTGGGATTTCCAGATGGATGCGCGCGTCACCAGCCCGAACTTCAGTTTTAACTTCTTTGGCTACGGTAACGAAACCGAAAACAGGGAAGAGCAGGAGGACGACAATATGAATTTCAATCGCGTGAAAACGCAGCTTATGTCTGCGTCGCCCTCACTGAACTGGAAAGGTGAGCTTGGCGCTTTCTTTAAAGTACAGGCTGTTTTTGAATCAATTGAAGTTGACCGCAGCCCAAACCGCATTATCGGCACACCGGGACTGGTCGACCCTAAGGTATTCCGTACACAGAATTTCGCCGGGCTTAACCTGAAGTATGGTTTTGAAAATTATGACAATGCTGCCAATCCAACGCTGGGATTGAAATGTTATATCGAAGCCGGAAGTACCGTCAACCTCGGGGATACGAAAAGGACAGTGCCTTATCTGGAGGGGATGATGGGTTTCAGTCATAAGGTATTGACGAGCGGAAAACTCGTTTTTGCCTCACAGTTGAAATCGAAACTGCTGTTCAGTAATGACTACGAGTTTTACCAGATGGCCACCATAGGCGGGGATTTTGATATTCGTGCCTTCCGCACCGAACGTTTTTCCGGGAAACGGTCGTTCTTCCAGAGTTCTGATTTAAGGCTGCAGCTTGGCAAGATCAGACGTAGTATTGTCCCGATGCGTTATGGATTGTTGGGTGGTTTTGATTATGGTCGCGTATGGCTGCCAAATGAGTTTTCAGACAAGTGGCATACCGCTTACGGCGGAGGTTTATGGCTCAGCGGCATCAATGTAATCACCGCAAAACTCAATTACTTCTATTCCTCTGAAGGCGGACGGGTGTCTTTCGGACTGGGATTCGGGTTCTGATTATTCGTCAAGCTCCTGCTTGATGTTTTCTATTTCCTTTTGTGCCAATTGGCAGATGGTTTCTACATTAGGCTGTGAAAGGCTCGTAATAATCAGTTTAATAGACTGACCGTCTTCAGAAAGGATGTATTTACTGGAATTTCCTTTGTTGGCGCGTAAAGCAAGCAGGGCGCTGTTTCTGAGTTCTACAATAAATTCTTTAAGGCGTGGCTCACGGTGCAGGAAGTTTTCCTCATTCCGTTTAATCAGGTTGTAAAGCGGTGTAAGTTCCGACTTTAAGCCGTTGGCATCATTGGTAATTATTTCAATTTTCATGCGGTTTCAGGTTGTTTTTACAGCATCCTAAAATTACGACTACGGAACGCTAGAAGATTTACAACATTTTCGCGGAAGGT
>CALRKC020000020.1:0-12393 GCA_943367895.1 Erythrobacter sanguineus
AACATTCCCTTTCTGGATCTCCAGCGATACGTTCTTTACCGCGTTGACCTTGCCATAATTCTTGTAAAGGTTTTTGATTGATAGTATGGTTTCCAAATTGTTTCGATTTTGTTGACCGTATGACGAGCAGGCATCCTGTTTGTTACTCGTTTTGTGAAATTTTCCTGAATCCGGGGTGAATATTTCTTTGGGACACGAGGCTGCGCCAGGGATAGAGGCGGTAGCCCGCAGTCCCGATTTATCGGGACGAGGACTAAAGCCGAAAGCCCGGTCGCGTTATCGCGACGCAGGAAGCGATAACGGGAGGCGCCAACAAAAAACAGGCCACTTTCAGCAATGAGTGTTCATTAGTCGCTTTGTATTTTTTGGAATGCCTGCCATTTAATTCTGTTGTTCAACCACATATTTAAAACGGGAAATGCGCTTCGTGTGGGACGAAACGCATTTCCATTTAAAACAAAAACAATTATGGACTTTTACTAACTAACCTAAAAACCATTTATATGACATTAGACGGCGGAAAAACCGGAAGGTTGCGTATTTAGCTAATATTTAACAGTTAAGCATCAAAATGAAAACGCCCGAAATCAGATTCGGGCGTTTTGTATTGATGTGAAAATTATTCATTATTTGAGGTTGTCTTCAAAGCGCGCATCAAACAGGCTTACGAAAGCATTGTTGATTGTCCCGTCCGCATTGATGATCATTGTCCGGTGGATTTTGTTGATGACCCATTTTTCTTTCATGTCGTCAAAATCTGCGGCGCGGTATTCCTGGATGCCGTCAAATTTGTAGTTGCCCATGTCTTTTTTCCATTCCTCCTGATCGCGGTCGACATTGATGGCGATAAATTGGTAATCAGGATGTTTCGTCATCAAATCAATAATAATTTTATGAGCAGCGACTACGTGCGATTCAAATGTCTGCGTCCAGAAAAAAAGTACGGTTTTCTTTTTTGGGAGCGCATCAAAATCCAACATCCTGCCGTTAAGGTTAACCAGTTCAACCCCGGGAAGTTTGTTGCCTTCCTTTAAGTTTTGTATCGCATTGCCTATTTTCAGGATTTCGTTGTGCTGGCTTTTATCAGTTGACAGTACATGATACTGGTCAAGGAATTTTTTATTATTGATGATGTTTTGATCCTCAAGCAGATAGGTGAAAGCGATATTGTTCAGGATGGTATTTTTAATCGATTTATTCCTGAACAGCGAATCGGCTATATGGAGCTTTCGCACGTTCATTTCAAGCGATTTATCGGCTTCGGAAACGTTGGGGAAATCTTTCGCCAGAGCCATATTGTTGAGCATATAGGTGAGGTACTTCACATAGGGTGAAAAATCCGTCAGGCTGGCGTCGTTGTAGTCAATCTTGTTGCGGTGCTCATAGTAATCTTTGGGCAGTTTCCGTTTCATTTCGACGCCTGTACGCATTTTATGGACAACCGGATAAATTTCCTTTTTGGAGTAATAATTGAAATTCAGCATCGCTTTCGCGTAAGCATCAAAATCATCATTCCATCCGATGGCTTCCTTTTTGGACTTGTAAAATTGTTCTTTTGACGCATAAGCTGAATCGATATTCTTTTTGAAACCGGCATAATCATATTCAAAAACGTCATAGATTTTTTTCTTTTCATGCTCGTTCTTCAGATACAATTCCATCAGGAAATTGTTCTTTTCCTCACCACGGCCGCAGAACACGATTGATTCATCGAAATCATTGGCGTTGATCCGGACCATCAGGCTGTCATTCTTGTCAAAATAAATGTATTGGTATTCCGGCTCATTTTTGAACGTATACAGGCCCGGTGTAAGCGAATCGAATTTAATGAAAAAGGTATTGTCTTCTTTCAGGCGTATGGTGTCGACAACATGCGTCCCTTTACAAAGCAGCACGTATGGGCTGGTAGGATTTGAAACTTCTCCGCCAAAATAAGCGGTATAATCGTCAGTGCCGAATTGTTTATGACAGGAACCAAACAACAGAACAAGACAGGCAGGGAAAAACAGTCTTATGATTACGTAGGGGTGTCGCATTGCTTAAGATATAGTAAACAAAAATATTCAGTTACAGGGGATTATATTGTTAAGGCATAGTTAAAAGTGATTTGGTCAGAAAGTTGGTAAAGTCTGAAATTCAAAAAGACGAATCAGGCGTTAAAACTACATTAGTAGTTCCGGACTTTCTGACTTCCGTACTTTACAACTGCACCGCGGTAAATCTCCACTATTTTTTCTACTTTTGCAAAAATTTTTATTAAAGCAGCAATCCATGTTAACAGTTAATAATTTATCGGTACAGTTTGGCAAAAGGATATTGTTTGACGAAGTGAACACCACTTTTTCAGATGGCAATATTTACGGTGTCATCGGGGCGAACGGTGCCGGAAAATCAACGTTTTTGAAAATCCTCGCAGGCGATATCGATCCCACCTCCGGTAATGTATTCCTGGAGCCGGGGAAACGCATGTCCGTCCTGAACCAAAATCACAATATGTTCGACGAGCACACGGTGCTTGAAACCGTGATGATGGGTAACAAGATCTTGTATGCCGTTAAGAAGGAAATGGACGAGTTGTACCTGGATTACAATGATAAAAATGCGGACCGCATAGGGGAACTTCAGGTGCAGTTTGAAGAGATGAACGGCTGGAACGCAGATTCTGATGCTGCCGCCATGCTATCAAACCTCGGGATTGGCGAAGACATGCATTATACGATGATGGCAGACCTCGACGGAAAACTAAAGGTACGTGTGCTTCTCGCGCAGGCACTCTTCGGAAGCCCGGACGTACTGATTATGGACGAGCCTACAAACGACCTTGACTTTGAGACCATAGGCTGGCTCGAGAATTTCCTTGCCAATTACGACAATACGGTAATCGTTGTATCGCACGACCGTCACTTCCTTGATGCGGTTTGTACGCATATTTCGGATATTGATTTCAGTAAGATCAATCATTATTCAGGCAACTATACGTTCTGGTACGAATCCAGCCAGCTGGCCGCAAAGCAACGCGCACAGCAGAACAAGAAAGCGGAGGAAAAGAAAGCTGAACTGGAAGAATTCATCCGTCGTTTCAGCGCCAACGTAGCAAAATCAAAGCAGGCCACTTCGCGTAAGAAAATGATCAGCAAACTGAATATTGCCGAGATCAAGCCTTCAAGCCGACGCTATCCTGCCATTATCTTTGACCAGGAACGTGAGGCCGGCGACCAGATACTGAATGTAAAAAACCTCAGTGCTTCCGTTGATGGTGAAGTGCTGTTCAGGGACGTCGATATCAATATGGCAAAAGGCGATAAGATTGTCCTTTTCTCGAAAGATTCAAGGGCGACGACAGCGTTCTATGAAATCCTGAACAATAATATGAAGCCGGATTCCGGGACATTTGACTGGGGTGTGACTACGAACCAGGCGTACCTTCCCGTGGAAAACCATGCTTTTTTTGAGAACGATCTTTCATTGGTGGACTGGCTGCGCCAATGGGCAAAAACCGAAGAAGAGCGGGATGAGGTTTACATCCGCGGATTTTTGGGTAAGATGATTTTCTCCGGAGAAGAAGCCCTGAAAACAAGCCGCGTACTGTCCGGAGGCGAAAAAGTCAGGTGTATGCTCTCCCGCATGATGATGGAGCGCGCCAATGTCCTGATGATTGACGAACCGACGAACCACCTTGATCTCGAATCGATTACAGCTTTTAATAATTCCCTTAAAAATTTCAAGGGTTCTGTGATTTTTACCACACATGACCATGAGTTCGCACAAACCGTCGGAAACAGGATTATCGAGTTGACGCCTAATGGTGCCATCGACCGTTACATGACTTTCGATGAATACCTTGATGACGAAAAGGTACAGGAGTTGCGGAAGAAGATGTATTCTTAATAAGTCCGGCGTTGAAAATCGATCGTTCAGCGCAGCAGTCTTACCCATATTAAAAAATCCCGCTCAGAAGGCGGGATTTTTCCTGTTTTGAGAGTAGATTTATTTTCTGAACCGGCTGATTACAAAAATAATGGCGGCTAAAATGGCGACGACAATAAAAACCCCGACGCCTACACCGACCTTAAATATTCCTTCTACAAGTTCACAGTTTGTAAATGTCAGCAGTATTGTGATCAGGACGAGCATTCTCATTAATCTGGCTTTCATGATTTCCAAGTTTTAATGGTTAGAGTTTGTTTATTGGTCTGTTATTTTCAACAATGTAAAATTCCCAAAACTGTTAAATTTTTCCATTACGGAATTTGTAAAAATTGTTACGGAATTTAATCAGAGGACACCGACAATAATAATTGCTGAAAATGTTTCCGAAAATAGTGACCGCAGCAGCCAAATTTCAATCAGCAGCGAAAGAAAAGGCCTTGATGAATGCTTCGGAAGGCTAATGCTTTGCTTCGGAGGGGTAAATTCAGGCTTCGGAATGGAAATGAAATGTTCCTGAAACGGAATCGTTTACTTCGGATCAGCGGATCAAAGCTTCGGAACAAAAATTTAAAGCTTCTGATGCAAAATACATTGCTTCCGGGAGGTAGTGAAGGTCTTCGGAATGAATTTTATGATTATCTAACGGATATCAGGTGTTTTATGGCACGTCAGGAAGGGATGTAAACGCTGAACACCGCGCCCGCGCCTTCTTTGCTCTCAGCGGAAATAAAGCCATGGTGGTTTTCTACAATCTTTTTTACGATGGCGAGGCCAATGCCGGTTCCTGCGTATTGCTGATCAGAATACAGTCTTTGAAAGACTTCAAAAATGCGTTCGCGGTACTGCCTGTCAAAACCGATTCCATTATCGCTGACGGTAAACAGCGTGTAGTTTTTGCCGGGAACGGCTTTTTCAAAATTGACCTCACTGCTGCTGACGGTTTTGCTTTCAATTACAATATGCGGATCAATGCCTTCACGCGAGAATTTCACGGCATTCGAAATCAGGTTGGTGAGCAATTGCCTGAATTGCGTAGGGATGACAACGATTCTGGTTTCACCTTTGACTTCGACGACGGCATTTTTCGCCTTCAATTCCTCATCAAGATCCTCAATAACCTCATTGATCATCAGATTGAGGCAGGTTTCAGCGAACTGAAATTCTTCTGTCGAAACCCTTGAATAGGCAAGAAGGTCTTTAATTAATGCCTGCATGCGCTCCGACGAATTGCGGATCCTGTTGAGGTAGTTTTTCCCCGAATCACTCAGTGCAGCCGATTCTTTTTCAAACATCAGCGAAATGAGTGTCTGGATTTTACGCAATGGTTCCTGAAGGTCATGGCTTGAAATATACGTAAACGCTTCGAGTTCTTTATTGACTGCCGCAAGGTTTTCATTACTGGTTTGCAGCGTTTCATTTTTCTCGGTCAGCAGATTTTTACTTTCTTCAAGATGGTCCTTCAGCTGATCGGAGATTTTAAGTTCCCGATTGATACCATAGTAAGAAAGAATTAAGGCGATCAGTGCAGAAATCATCAAAAGCACTGTAAATAAAGGCGTAAGTGATGATTGTCGTTCCATAAGACGGGTACGTTGCTTCAGCTTGGCTTCCTCGACAGACATCATCATATTGATGTGTTTCCGGAAGTGCAGTCGAAGCGTCTTGTTTTTCTCGCGCTGGGCTTCGGGGATTTTGTCAACCGATCCAATCTTTACTGCGTCCACTATTGCTGAAACCCTTTTGGCGGTCAGTTTTTCAAGCGTGTCGACATAGATCTGCTGGCGTTTATTGTCTTTTGTCAAAACCCGTAGCAAATCAATCTTGGGGTCAATCTTTTTAAGATGAAGATAGAATTCATCCAGATATATGGAGTCTTTTGTCAACAGAAAACCGCGCGAGGAGGATTCAATATCCTTGATGGTAGAGGCAAACTTTTCGAGTTCCAGTTTTACGGTATTCGTGTGACCAACGAGATAATAAGATTTGGTCAGGTCATTAATCCGGAAATAACAGTAAATCGAAAGGGAAAGCAGGAACGCCGTCGCACATATAAAAATGAGCCTGATCTTGGTATGTTTTGGCTTCCTCATCAGGCTACCGTAATCACGTATTTTTCCCTCAGGGGCTTTTTATTAAGCTGCAGCGGATCAAATGACAGCACATGCGCTATCGCTTTTTTTAACAAACTGAACGAATTCGGTTTGGAGATAAAATAATTGGCACCCTGCCTGTAGGTGCGGTCAATGATATCGGTATTGGATGAAGTAGAGAAAATAATGACGGGGATGTCTTTCAACGCCGGGCTGCTGCGGATCTCATCAAGACATTCGAAACCGTTTTTACGCGGCATGTTTAAATCAAGAAACAGTACCATCGGACCTTTAGGCGGCATTTCATGCAGCATTTCCATGAGTTTTACGCCATCGGTAGTCACATTAAGGCCTATCTCCGCATAGGATTCACGCAGGGCTTCAGAGAAAAGCATGCAATCGTCATTGTCGTCGTCTGTCAGGAAAATAGTCATGGTGTTAAGCCAATGGATTTGAGATTTTAAAAGTAAGAAATTATAATGGAATATAATAAGCAGGCAGATATTTTAAGAAATACCTTTTGTGACCGCTGCGCCGGGCAGTGATGCTGTCTAGCGTCAGGTTTCTGGCTCATGGCGCCTGATGCTTTTCTCCCGGACAATTTTCTCCCAAATAAATTTCCCGCGTATTTCTTATTTCAGTACTTTTACAAACCAAACACTACGCTTCGTCATGAGTCAAAAAATATTGCTCACTTCAAAGGAAGTCAATATCATTCTGCATCGTTTGGCCTGTCAGCTGATTGAAAAACACCTCGATTTTTCGCAAACCATTCTTATAGGTATACAGCCGCGCGGCACATTTCTTGCGCAAAGGCTTAAAAACATGCTCGAACAGGATTACAAAGTCGAGAACATCTGCACGGGATATCTGGATATCACCTTTTTCAGGGATGATTTTCGACGGACAGGCAAACCCATTGAAGCCAATAAAACCGATATCAATTTCCTGGTTGAGGATAAAAAAGTCATTTTTATTGATGATGTTTTATTTACAGGAAGAAGTATACGTTCGGCATTGACGGCGATACAGTCGTTCGGAAGGCCATCCGCCATCGAGCTTTTGGTACTCATCGACAGGCGCTTCAGCAGGGATCTGCCCATCCAGCCCGATTACCGGGGAAGGCAGGTTGATGCCATTAACAATGAGAAAGTCAAAGTGTGCTGGGCAGAAAACGAAGGGGAAGACGCAGTGTATTTAATTAGGAATTAGAATTACAGACGGGAAAAATAATAAAGATGAAAGAATTAAGCGTAAATCATTTACTGGGAATCAAATACATCAATAAGGATGATATTAACCTGATTTTTGAAACCGCCGATCATTTTAAGGAAGTCATCAACCGTCCCATCAAGAAAGTTCCTTCGTTACGTGATATCACTATTGCCAATATCTTCTTCGAAAACAGTACGCGTACCAAATTGTCTTTTGAGCTCGCCCAAAAAAGGCTATCAGCCGATGTGATCAGTTTTTCCGCCGCACAATCTTCGGTTAAAAAAGGCGAAACACTGATTGATACCGTGAACAATATACTGGCCATGAAGGTGGATATGGTTGTAATGCGGCATGCCAATCCCGGCGCGGCTTATTTCCTTTCGCAAAATGTTAAAGCCAGTATTGTCAATGCCGGAGACGGTGCCCACGAGCATCCTACGCAAGCGCTGCTTGACAGTTATTCCATACGCGAAAAACTGGGTGAAGTGGCCGGCAAAAAAGTAGTGATTGTGGGTGACATACTGCATTCAAGAGTCGCGCTGTCCAATATTTACGCGTTGCAGCTGCAGGGCGCTGAAGTGCAGGTCTGCGGTCCGAAAACCCTTATCCCAAAATACATCGAAAGCCTTGGCGTAACCGTAGAACCCAATTTGCGCAAAGCCCTTGAATGGTGCGATGTCGCCAATATGCTGCGGGTGCAGAATGAACGTATGGACATCAATTATTTTCCGTCGACCCGCGAATATGCACAGCAATATGGCGTAGACAAAGCGTTGTTGGACTCCCTGAATAAGCAAATCGTAATCATGCACCCGGGCCCAATCAACCGCGGTGTGGAAATTACTTCAGATGTAGCAGATTCGGGACAGTCCGTTATCCTGGATCAGGTTGAAAATGGCTTGGCAGTGCGTATGGCGGTCATTTATCTTTTGGCTTCCAAAATCCAATAAAAGCGAAAAATCCTTATCTTAGCTACTTCACAAATTACACACCAAATGAAAGTAGAAAAGAAAGCGAACATTACCACAATCAGGCAAACGGAAGGTGATTTCACAGCTTTCCTGATGAAACTCACACACGAATATAAATCGTTTGAAAAACAAAACCTGATTGTCGACATTTCGAACCTCAAAGGACTTTCAGTAAAGGAAGTCAACAGTTTCCTGCCGCTGTCCAAAGAACACAGGAAGGCAAAAAAATCGTTTGTGGTTATTGCCGCGGATATTGATTTCAACAAGGTTTCAGATAAGCTCTCCGTCGTGCCGACAAAAGTCGAAGCGCACGATATTATTGAAATGGAAGAAATCGAACGCGACCTCGGATTTTAAAATCGGCAATTGACAATGGATAATGGACAGTCACCAAAGTTATTGAAAATACCAATTATCAATTGTCCATTTTCAATTATCAATTAAATATGAAGCTTACGATACTCGGCTGTTACGCCGCCACGCCCCGCACCCTGACAAATCCTACTGCCCAGCTGCTTGAAATCAGGAACCATTATTTTCTGATCGACTGTGCCGAGGCAACCCAGGTCCAGCTGCGGAAGCATAAATTGAAGTTTACCCAGATCAACCACATCTTTATTTCGCATCTGCATGGGGATCATTTTTATGGGCTCATCGGGCTGGTTTCAACATTTACACTGCTGAATCGCACTACAGACCTCCATATTTATGGGCCAAAAGGCATTAAGGAGATTATACTGCTGCAACTGCGCTATGCAAACTCCTATACCGGATTTCAGTTGTTTTTCCACGAATTGGAATCAAAAGAATCGGAAGTGATTTTTGAAGACGAGAAAGTGACGGTAAGTACCATTCCCTTAAAACACCGGGTTTATACCAATGGATACCTGTTCCGGGAAAAGCTGCGCGAACGCAAGCTGAACGTCGAAAAGGTAAACGAATATGGTATTGAAACCTGTTATTTCCAGAATATCAAAAGCGGAAGAGACATTACACTGGAGGATGGTACCGTTGTCCCAAATGCAGCGCTGACTTTCGATCCGCCGGCGCCAAAAAGCTACGCATTCTGTTCGGATACGGTTTTTACCGAGTCATACCTGGATGTTATCAAAGACGTTGACGTGCTGTATCATGAGTCTACTTTCCTCGAAACCGAAGCCCATTTATCTGAGAAAACGATGCATTGTACTGCGAAACAAGCTGCGGAAATTGCGCTCAAGGCCAACGCAGGGCATTTAATCCTCGGGCATTTTTCAACAAGATACGATTCCATCGAAAGTTTCCGCGAGGAAGCACAAACCCTGTTTTCATCGGTAGAAGTAGCAGACGACGGAAAAGTATTTGAATTTTAATCATTATCTTTAGCCAGGAAGCCATCATTATCATGGAAGATTTAAGCAATTACAGAAAATCATACGAAAAGGATTCACTTACGGAAGACAACATTCCGGATGATCCGCTGAATTTGTTCCGAAAATGGTTCCACGAAGCCGATGAAACCGGTTTCGGGGAAGCCAACGCCATGACGGTGTCTACCTTCGGTCGGGACGGTTTCCCGAAAGCGAGAGTGGTTTTGCTCAAGAAATACAATGAAGACGGCTTCGTTTTCTACACCAATTATGATTCAGAAAAAGGGAAAGCGATTGCGGCCAACCCAAATGTCTGCCTTTCATTTTTCTGGCCGGTACTCGAGCGTCAGGTAATTGTAAAAGGCAAAGCGGAGAAAGTCCCTGAAATCATGTCCGACAATTATTTCGACTCCCGGCCACAGGGAAGCCGCCTTGGAGCCGCCGTTTCCAACCAGAGCGAGATAATCCCATCGCGCGAGTTCCTCGAGGAAAAACTGGCTTTACTCGAAAAGGAATACGAAGGCATCGATATCCCAAGACCTGCGAACTGGGGAGGCTACCTCGTCCGACCCGTGGAAGTGGAATTCTGGCAGGGCAGGGCAAACCGCCTTCACGACCGCATCCGGTATCAGCTTCAGGAAGATTATACTTGGAAAATGAACAGGCTTGCGCCATAATTTTTAACCTATCATAGCATGAAAAATTTAATTCTCGTTCGCCATGCAAAATCAAGCTGGGACGACCCGGTAGGGGACAAACAAAGAAAACTGACTGTAAATGGCCTTAGAGACGCCGCGAGGGTTGCTGAACACATTAAGGGATATTTACCAACAAAATATCAGGTCTGGAGCAGTAATGCAGACCGTGCAATAGGTACGGCGAACTGTTTCAGTATTGCTTTTCCGGAAGACCTGAAAATTGATTTCAGGGACGATTTATACACTTTTGATGTCGCGAAACTCGAAGGTATCGTCCGAGCCATCCCTGATGATTATGATTGTGTTATCATTTTCGGGCACAATGAAGCCATAACCGATTTTGTCAATAAATTTGGCAGTGTCTTCATTGATAACGTGCCAACATCAGGTTTTGTCTCGATTAAATTTGATACCGAATCGTGGCATGATTTAAAGGAAGGCAAAACCGACAAAGTAGTTTTTCCAAGGGATTTAAGATAAAATCATGACTGAAAACAGATATATAGACCGCGAAAAAAGCTGGCTCGCGTTTAATGCGCGTGTACTCCAGGAAGCCGGGGACTCCACCGTTCCATTATTGGACAGGCTCCGTTTTATCGGTATTTTTTCCAACAACCTCGATGAGTTCTTCAGGGTAAGGTTTGCTGCCGTCAGGCGCCTGAGCCTTTCCGGAGTTTCCGGCGAAAAGATACTGGGCGGTATTTCGGCCGAAAAACTGCTTCGTGAAATTACCGAAATTGTCATCCGGCAACAGTCCGAAAGCCTCCGCATATTGAACATCATAGAGAAAGAACTCGAGGCTGAAAATGTTTTCATCATTAATGAAAACGAAATTTCGCCCGAGCAGGAAAGTTTCGTCAATGATTTTTTCATTCAGAAAATCAGCCCGGCATTGGTGACCATTATCCTTAATGATTTGGCCGAATTCCCAATGCTGAAGGATAATTCGGGATACCTTGCTGTAAAACTGGTCATGAAATCCAAGCAAAAGCCATCGCTATTGGGATTTTCCAAAGTAAAGCCGGAAGTGCGCTACGCCCTGATTGAAATTCCCAAAACCATCAACCGTTTTGTCGTACTGCCGTCTAAGCCCGGCACGCAGTCGGTGATGCTTCTGGATGATATGATCCGATACAATCTCGGACAAATTTTCAATATTTTCGATTACGAAAGTGTGGAAGCGCATATGATAAAAATCACCCGTGATGCCCAGCTCGAGATTGACAGTGATTTGAGCAAAAGTATGATGGAAAAGATCGCAACCAGTGTGCGTGACCGAAGAATCGGCGAGCCTGTGCGTTTTGTTTACGATCAATCCATCGGAAAAGATACACTGCAGTTCTTTCTGTCTAAAATGGGTATCGAGTCTACAGACAGTATTATCCCGGGCGGCCGTTACCACAACCGCCGCGATTATATGGATTTTCCCAACCTCGGGCGCTTCGACCTGCTGTACAAGCAAAATCCGCCGTTACCGGTTCCCGGATTAAGCCTTGAGGGCAGTATACTGGAGCGGATCAGCGCAAAGGATTATCTTGTAAATGCACCGTACCAGTCTTTTTCTTACCTGATTAAGTTTTTACGGGAAGCCGCCCTGGATCCGAAGGTGGCGACGATCAAAATTACGTTATACCGCCTGGCCAAAAACTCGCAGGTCATCAGCTCATTGATCAATGCTGCGAAGAATGGGAAGAAAGTAACCGTTCAGATCGAATTGCAGGCGCGTTTTGACGAAGCGAGTAACATTTCCTATGCCGAACAGATGCAGACCGAAGGTATCGATTTGATCTTCGGGATAAAAGGATTGAAGGTACACAGCAAAATTTGCGTGATAGAACGTATCGAAGACGGCAAATCCAAAAGATATGGTTTTATTTCCACTGGAAACT
Source organism: Erythrobacter sanguineus (assembly GCA_943367895.1). Taxonomy (GTDB): domain Bacteria; phylum Bacteroidota; class Bacteroidia; order Flavobacteriales; family Flavobacteriaceae; genus Flavobacterium. The sequence goes on from CALRKC020000020.1 coordinate 12,143, forward strand.
TCAATGAGGCCACGGCAAATGTGTATACCGATGTGACTTTATTTACAGCGCATCAGCAGATATTGAAAGATGTTTCGAAGATATTCGATTTCTTTAATGTCAATTACAGGCTGCACCGCTACAAACACCTGATTGTATCACCACATTACAGCCGCACCCGCTTCTATCGTTTGATTGATAAGGAAATCATGTATGCCAAACTGGGACGGGAATCTTATATTCATTTGAAAATGAACAGCCTGTCCGATTTC